>JBKPPN010000358.1:0-15387 GCA_046733575.1 Candidatus Methylomirabilota bacterium
GCGCCGCGCTCTCGCGGTGGATACGCGCGCGATCGACGGCGCCCCGCCGCGTCGGCATGCGCCCCATGAAGATGTTGGCCGCGACGGAGAGGTCGGGGACCAAGCTCACTTCCTGCGACACCACGCTGATCCCTGCGCGAAGGGCGTCACGCGGCGCTTTCAGACGCAGAACGGAGCCGGCGAGGCGGACCTCGCCCGCGTCGGCCGGCTGCACACCGACGAGGATGCGAACCAGCGTCGACTTGCCCGCGCCGTTCTCGCCCGCGAGCGCGTGGACCTCGCCGGCGTGGAGGTCGAAGTCGACGCCGCGCAGGGCGTGCGTGCCCGCATAGTGCTTGTGGAGGCCGCGCGCGGCGAGGAGCGGCACGCCGCGCGCACCCGCGCCGGCCATCGCGACCCCGTGAGCCGCGTCGTCCGCGATCGCCGGCCCCGCGCGCCGGTTCAGCGGCCGCGCGGCGACGCCATGAAGGTGCCGGGCTGGTAGTACTCCTTGGCGTTCTCGCGCGTGATCATCTCCGGCGCGAGCACCTGGATCTTCTGCACCGATTTGCCGTCGATGAGGGCGAGCACCGTCTGCACCGCCTCGTCGGCGCCGTGGCGGTAGAGTGGCGACGCCTCGAGCGTGCCGTCCATGATCATCTTGATCGCGTCGGTGCTGCCGTTCGAGCCATAGACCTTGATCTTGCCCGGCGGGATCTTGGCGTTCTCGATGGCGATGAGCGCGCCGAATGCCATCTGGTCGTTGTGGGCGAACACGGCGTCGATCTGGTTGGGATAGGCCTGCAGGTAGTTCTCCATGACCTTCAGGCCCTGGGCCTGGTTGTAGTTCGCGGGCTGGCTCGCCAGCACCTTGATGCCCGGATACTTCTTGATCGCGGTGTCGAAGCCCTTCTTGAAGTCGAGCGCCGACGTGGAGCCGGGCACACCCTCGATGACGACGACGTTGCCCTTCTCCTTCAGCGTGCGACCCATGTGATCGCCGACGAGCTCGCCCACCTTCACGCTGTCGTTGACCAGCTGCACGGTGAAGCAGTCACCGACGACCTTGCGATCGTAGGTGATCACCTTCACGCCGCGCTGGGTGGCGCGGCAGAGCGGCTCGGCGAGCGACTTCTCCTCGATGGGCTTCACGACCAGGAAGTCCACCTTGCGGGCCACCATGTCCTCGATCATCGCGATCTGGCGCTCGACCTTGCCCTGACCGTCCAGCGCGATGTGCTTGATGTTCGGGTACTTCTTGAACGCCTGCTCGTAGACGCCGTCGATGTGCGAGTCGAACGGCGTGGTCTTGTTGGCCACCGCCGTCGCGACGGTGTAGGTCTTCGGCTGCGAGCTCGCAAGACCCCACGTGAGCACCACCGCCACGGCCACCAGCGTGACTGCGCTTATCCATCTCGTGGGCATGCGCGCTGCCTCCTCCCTCGTGGTGTTCCTCAGTCGTCCAGCCGGAACGTCTCCGCGACGCGGTGATGCATGGCGAGCAGGTGTGGTTTCCAGCGATCGGCCGGCGCCGCCGCGCCGGGCAGGGCGCGGTGCACGCGCGCCGAGAGATCCGTGATGGCGGCGAACACGGCGGCCTCGTCGAGGCCGGTGACGTGGCCGTCGCGGACGACCAGCCGGCCGTCGACGTAGACGCGGTCGACCGACGAGCCGTTCTCGGTCAGCACCAGCTGGCGGACCGGCTGGTTCAGCGGCCAGAAGCCGATGCTCCGTCGCAGCAGCACGACGTCGGCGCGCTTGCCTGCCTCCAGACTGCCGATCTCGGACTCGAGACCCATGAGGCGCGCGCCGTGCAGCGTCCCCATGCGAAACGCGTCCTCCGCCGTGAGCCAGCGCTCGACGTCGGGCGTCTGCACGCGCTGGATGAGCGCGGCCAGCTTCATCTGGTCCAGCACCGAGTACGAGTCGCTGGTATCGCCGCCGTCGGTACCGAGCGCGACGTTCGCGCCCGCGCGCAAGAGCTCCGGGACGCGCGCCACGCCGTCGCCCAGCTTGAGGTTCGAGCAGGGGTTGTGCACGACCGACGTGCGCGTCCGCCCGAGCGCCTCGATGTCGCGCCGGGTGAGCCAGATGGCGTGGGCGAACGACGTGTGCGGGCCGAGAAAACCGATCGACTCCAGGTGCTCGAAGAGCGGACGGCGGAACCGCTCGCGCGACGTGACGGCCTGGGCGCGCGTCTCGAGCGCGTGGGTGTGGACGCGGCAGCCGTAGCGCTCGCGTCGCTCCATCACCCACTCGAGCAGACGGTCGGTGCTCCGCTGCGGCGCCGAGGGCCCGAGCATCGGGCGGACGCGCCCGGCCTTCTGGCTGAGGCGGCGGATGATCTCCTCCGCCAGCTCGAGCTCGATCTCCCACGGCGGGGCGGGCGCGCTGCGCACCTCTTCCTGCAGCGCGGGCGGCAGCGAGGCGACGTCGAGCGGCATCGTCTCGTAGACGCGCAGGTCGGTGATGGCGGCGGCGAGGAACACGCGCATGCCGGCGTGCTCGTAGGCGCGCACGACGGCGTCGGTCTTGTCGAGGTCGAGACGCGGACGGCAGAAGTAGTGGTGCAGCACCGTCGTCACGCCCCGCGTGAGCATCTCCATCGCGCCGAGCGCGACCACGCTGTACCAGGCGTCGGGCGGCAGGTCGAGCGCGCTCTCGATGGCCGCCTTGTAGGCGAACCACGGCTCGAGGGGCAGCGCGTCGCGCATGGAGCGCTGCAGGATCTCCTCGATGTGACTGTGGCTGTTCACGAGCCCGGGCATGACGATGCGATCGCGACAGTCGACGACGTCGACGACGTCCGTCCGCGCGGCGGGATCGTGCGGACCGACCGACACGATGCGGTCGGCCTCGATGCGGACGTCGCCCGGGTTCCACACCGTGCCCGCGGCGTCGCCCGTGATGACGCAGCCGCCGCGGAACAGCACGCGCGCGCCGTCAGCGGTCGCCACGGCGCTCAGTCGCCCTCCGCGCGCACGCGCTCGCCGTACGGGTGCACCTGGCCGGGACCGAGGCCGTGCTCCCGCGTACGCGTGCGGAGCGCGGCGCGCAGGCGCGCGGTCTCGGCCTCGTCGACCTCGGCGTCGAGGATCTCCCAGTCGCGCACGGTGATCGCGACGCCGTAGACCTCGCGCGCGCGGTCGAGCGAGATCCACTCGTCGAGGACGTCTTCCAGCACGAGCCTGGGGTCGCGAGCGAGCGGGTCGCCGTAGCCGCCCCCGCCGTTCGAGCGGTACGTCACGCGGTCGTCCGGCTCGAGCGTGACGCCGTAGGCCGCCATCCCGAGGTCGACGCCGTCCGGGCGATGCGCGTTGAGCTTGAGCTCGTTCGGTCCGCCGTTGGTCCCACCGCCGAGGCCGAAGGGCGTCACCTCGGCGCGGTCGCCGTGCATGGTGAGCGTGATCTCGCCCGCGGCGCGGAAGCTGCGGTCGATGCCGAGGCCGCCGCGGAACTTGCCGTCGCCGCACGAGTCCTGGCGCGCCTCGCAGCGCTCGAACACGACCGGATACCAGCGCTCCAGCACCTCGACGGGCTGGTTGGTGGCGCCTCCGATGAAGATCATGAGCTGAAACGAGTTGCCGTCCTTGTAGGAGCGCGCGCCCTGGCCGCCCTCGTTCCAGAGGTACGACACGAACGGCGCCCTGGTCTTCGGGTGCGTCCCGCCCAGGCAGAGGTTGGCCAGGTTGATGCCCGCGGCGTAGATGCGGCGCGGATTCACGGACGCGAAGGCCTGGCCCCAGCACGCCATCACCACGGCGGCGACCTTCTCGTAGGCGCCGCACGCGTAGCCGGACGCCGGCGTCGGCTCCAGGATGTCGACGCACGTCCCCGGCGTGGACTGGATGTCGACGGCGCGCACGAGGCCGTGGTTGAGCGGCGAGAGATGCGGGAAGCAGTGGAGCGTGCCGTCGTAGACGGCGGACTGCAGTGCCGCGCGCGGGAAGCCGAAGGGCCCGCGCGGCTGGGGATCGGAGCCGCGGAAGTCGAACGTGACCTGGTCGCCCTCGATGCGCATCTCGCAGTGGACCCGGATGCGCGGGTGGGCGGGGTGCATGTGGTCGCGATCGGAGTAGTCGACGAACTCGTAGCGGCCGTCGGGAAGCTTGCCCACTTCCTGGCGGAAGAGGCGCTCGGTGTAGGCAATGATCTCGTCGAAGGCCGCGCGCACCGTCGCCGCGCCGAACTTCGCCACGTACTCCTTCAGCCGTCGCTCCACGAGACGTCCGGCCTCGATCTGCGCGTGGATGTCGCCCAGCCGCTCGACGGGGCAGCGCAGGTTCATCTGGATGAGCTTCAGCGTCGACGGCACCATCTTCTCGTCGACGAGGAGGCGCAGGGGCGGCAGGCGCAGCCCCTCGGAGTAGCAGTCGGTCGCGCGCGGGTTGAAGCTCCCGGGGAGCGCGCCGCCGACGTCGGGCCAGTGACCGGTGTGGGCGGCGAACGCGAACAGCGCGCCGTCGACGAAGATGGGACGGACGATCTTGACGTCGTTGACGTGGGCGCCGCCGGTGTAGGGATCGTTGAAGATGTAGGCGTCGCCCGGCCGCGGCTCGCCGATGTCGCCCATGATGGTGCGGACGGACGGCTCGAAGCCGCCGATGTGCGGGGCCTGGTCGCGGTTGCCGTGCGCGATCAGCTGGGCGTCGGCGCTCAGGAGCGCCCCGGAGAGATCGTTGCCCTCGGTGATGGTCGGGGCATACGAGACACGCGCCACGAGCGCGCTCGACTCGGCGCTGAGGGCGCGGAAGCCGTTGCGCAGGATCTCGAACGTGATGGGATCGAGTCCGGGCCGGACGCTCATCGCCGCTCCTCCACCGATGCCGCCTCCGGCCGCACGCGGATCACCAGGTTCAGGTACTCGTCGACGTCGGCGGTGGCGCCGGGCGGGACGACGGTCGTCGAGTCCCACTGCTCGACGATGGCCGGACCGGCGAAGCGTGCGCCCCAGCGGAGCCGCGCGCGATCGTACACCACCGACGTCACGAAGCCGGCGCTCTGGAAGTAGACGGGCCGCTCGCCCTTCACCGCGTCGGCCGCCGTGCCGCGCTCCGTCTGTCGCGTCGTCTCGCGACGCTGGATGACGCCCTGGGCGGACACGCGCGCATTCACGATCTCGATCTCCGCGATGTCGCGCGGCATGACGTAGCCGTACTCGCGCCGGTACTGCTCGAGGAACGCCGCCAGCATCTCGCCGACGACGGCGTCGTCGATCGCGCCGGGGCGCACGGTCACCGAGACGGACGCGGAGATCTGGCCGTAGTAGCGGAGGTCGGCGGTTCGGCGCAGCTGGATGGCGTCGCGCGCCGCGCCCTCGCGCAGGAGCACGTCGCGCGCGTCCGCCTCCATCGTGTCGAAGGCGGCCTGGATGCGGCCGACGTCGACGGACCGTTCGCGCTGGAAGAGCGGACGCACATAGTCGTAGCGAAGGTCGACGTCGAGGACGCCGAGCGCGGAGGTGAGCCCGGGCAGTCGAGGCACCAGCACGGTCGGGATCTCGAGCTCCTGCGCGAGCTCCACGGCGTGGAGCGGGCCGGCGCCACCGAAGGCGAGTAGCGCGAAGTCGCGCGGGTCGTAGCCGCGCTGCACGGAGATGAGGCGCACGGCGTTGATCATGCTGTCGTTGGCCACGCGCAGGATGCTCATGGCCGCTTCCTCGACGCTGAAGCCGAAGTGCCGCGCCACGCGGTCGTGAATCGCGGTCCGCGCCAGCTCGGGACGCACGCGCATATCGCCGCCCAGGAACATCTCCGGGCTCAGCCGCCCGAGGACGAGGTTCGCGTCCGTGCTCGTCGGCTCGACGCCGCCCTGACCGTAGCAGGCCGGACCCGGCACGGCGCCCGCGCTCTGCGGGCCGCTCCGCAGCGCACCGCCAGGGTCGACCCACGCCACGCTGCCGCCGCCCGCGCCGATGGCGATGAGGTCGACGGCGGGAAACGTGATCGGGATGTTGAACTCGACGCGCCACTCGTTGGCCACGCGCGGCTCGCCGCGGTGGATCAGCGACATGTCCGCGCTCGTCCCACCGATGTCGAGCGTGACGAGATTCGGAAAGCCCGCCACGCGACCGAGGTGAGCGCCGCCCATCACGCCGCCGGCCGGACCGGACTGGCAGATGCGCGCGGGCAGGCGTCGCGCCGCCTCGCACGTCATGAGGCCGCCGCCCGAGTGCGTGATCAGGATCTGTCCCGCATAGCCCCAGGCGGCGAGGCGGTCGGCCAGGTCACCGAGATAGCGCTCCATGATCGGACCGAGGTAGGCGTTCACCACCGTCGTCGACGTGCGCTCGAACTCGCGCACCTCGGGGATCGTCTCGCTCGAGATGTAGACGTACGCCCCGGGGCAGGTCTCTTCCAGCAGCTCGCGGGCGCGCGTCTCGTGCGCCGGGTTGACGTAGCTGTGCAGGAAGCTCACCGCGACGGACTCCATGCCGCGACGGTGCAGGACGCGGCCGACGCGGCGCACGGCGTCCTCGTCCAGGGCGACGAGCACGTCGCCCTCGTAGGTCAGGCGCTCGGGCACGGTGAGGATGTGGCGGCGCGGGACGAGGGGCGGGGACGGATCCCAGTCCGAGTCGTAGAGATCGACGCGGGCGGCGCGAGCGGCGGGCAGCACGTCGCGGAAGCCGTCCGTCGTGACGAGCGCGGTGCGCGCGCCCGTGCGCTGGATGATCGCGTTCGTCGCGATGGTGCAGCCGTGCTTGAAGAGCGCGACCTGGGCGGGACGCAGCCCGGCGCGGTCGAGCGCGCTGATCACGCCGTCGATGTAGCCGGGCGGCGTCGAGGGCACCTTGCACGAGCGGAGCTCGCCCGTCGTGGCGTCGAGCGCCACGAGATCCGTGAAGGTGCCGCCGATGTCGACCCCGACGATGAAGCGACTCACAGGTGCCCTCCCGGGAAGCAGTGGACCGGACAGCCGAACCTGAACCGAGTCGCGACCCGCGTCAAGTCACAATACGTTTCAGCCCTTCACGGCGCCTGCCGTCATGCCCTTCACGAACCACTCGGAGAGGAAGAGGTACAGCACCAGCACCGGGAGCGTCGCGATCATGAGGCCGGTGGCCAGCATCCCGACGTCCTGGTACTGGTCCGACACCAGGAACTGGATGGCGAGCGGGAGCGTGCGGATCTTCTGCTGGGTGATGAAGACCACGGCGTAGAGGAACTCGTTCCAGAAGTAGATGAAGTTCAGGATGACCGTGGTGGCAACGGCGGGCAGGGCCATGGGGAACATCACGCGCCAGAACGTCGCCCAGTCGCTGCACCCGTCGATGCGAGCCGCCTCCTCGAGCTCCGTGGGGATCTGGGCGAAGAACGCGCGCAGCAGATAGATGGTCAGCGGCAGCTCCGTGGCGACGTAGACCAGCACGAGTCCCGTGAGCGAGTTGAAGAGCCGGTACTGCACGAGGATCTGGAAGAGCGAGAGCAGCATGATCTGGGGCGGAAACATGACCGACAGGAAGATGAGCAGGAAGAGCGGCTCGCGCAGCCGGAAGTGATACCGCCGCCGCGCGAAGGCGAACCCCGCCATGGCCCCGATGACCGTCACGACGATCACCGACGCGACCGACACGATCGTGCTGTTGCGGAAGTACGTGGCGTAGCCGAACTGGTTCCAGGCTTCCGCGTACTTGCTCCAGTGCGCGGGAATCGGTGGCGCGTAGTGGCTGCGGTAGATCTCGTCGGTCGTGCGGAGCGACATCATGGCCGTCCACACGTAGGGCCCGGCGGAGAACACGGTGTAGGCGAGGACGGGCAGGAGCAGGAGCGCGCGGCCGACACGCGTCGACACGTCAGAACTCCAGGGCCTCGCGCCGCTGCAGCGTCCGCGTGAGCGCGAGCGAGAGGCCGAAGATGATCACGAACCAGATCACCGCGATGGCCGACGGGTAGCCGAGATCGAGCGTCTTCCACTCGAAGGCGCGCTTGACGACGTACGTGGCGACGGTCTCGGTGCCCCACATCGGTCCGCCGCGCGTCATGACCCACACCAGCGCGAACTGCTTCATCTTCCCGATGAAGTCCAGGATGGCGAGGTTGATCATGGTGGGCCAGATCAGCGGGATCACGATGTGGCGCGTGCGGCGCCACGCGCTGGCGCCGTCGACCGTCGCCGCCTCGACGTACTGGGCGGGGATGGCGTGGATGGCCGCGAGCAGCACGACCATGTTGAAGCCGGCGAACATCCACGTCGTGACGAAGATGAGCGCGGGGAGCGCCGTGGTGGGACTGGCGAGCCAGGCCTGGGCGTACGCGCCGAGCCCCACGGCGCGCAGGACGAGATTGGCGATGCCCCAGTCGTAGTTGTAGACCCAGAGCCAGATCACGCCGACGACCGGATACGACATCAGCACCGGCGTGAACCACACCGTCCGGAAGACCCGCGCGAACGGCACGCGCGCGTGCAGCGTGAGCGCGAGCACGAGGGCGAGCGGGATGTCGACGAGCGGGGCGACCACCCCCCACACGAGCGAGTTGCGCGCCGCCTTCCAGAACACGTCGTCGCCGGTGAGGATCTCGCGGAAGTGCTCCAGGCCCACGTACTCGCTCAGCATGCCGAGGTCCATGCGGAGCGTATGCACGCTGTTGTAGAACGTCACGAGGACGGGATAGATGCAGAACGCGGCGTAGACGAGGACGGTGGGAGCGAGGAAGACGACGATCGCCCCCCAGGGGCGGCGGACGCGCGGACGCCGCGCCGCCGTCCCGGCCAGGACGATCGATTCGGTGCGCGCCAGCTACTTGCCCTTCAGGCGGGCGTCCTCGAGCTTGGCCAGCGCCTCGTCGGGCCCGATGAGCTTGTTGGGCAGCCCCTGGTTCACCGTGGCGACGTAGGTCTCCCACACGCCGGGCTTCATCACCAGTCGCACCTGCTGCGCCGTCAGGTCGACCCACTTGGTGTTCCGGTTCACGCGACCGTACTCGTCGAAGTACCACTTGAGCGGGCTGTCGATCTTCGCGACGTCGGTCTTGATGCCGGTCTGCACGCCGGTGCGCGCCATCCACATGTTGCCGATCTCGACGTCGGCGAAGGTGTCGGCCAGCTTGGTGGCCAGCGCGAGGTTCGGGCTCTTGGCCGCCACGCCGAGCGAGCCGGCCACGCCGAGGAACTTCTGGCCGTGGCCCTTGCCGTCCTTCATGAGCGGGTTGTTCAGCATCCCGAGCTCGAAGTCCCTGGGCTGGCCGCCCTTGTCGGGCGGGACGAACGCGCGTCCCGTGTACCAGGAGCCGACGGGGAACATGCACGCTTTCTGCTCGGTGTGGAAGTAGCGATGGGCCTCGGCCAGCGTCATGCTGCTCAGCGTCTTGGCGTACGCGCCGAGGTCGATCAGCTCCTTGTAGTACTGGAACACCTCGACCACGCGCGGGTCCTTCCACGAGATCTCGCCGCGCAGCAGGCGCATGAAGTCGTCCGCCCCGAGCTTGTCGTTCAGGAGAGCGTTCGGGATGTAGTGCGCGGCCCAGTCGCGATCCGACGCGCCGGTGGCGAACGCCGCGTACCCGCCCTTGGCGCACTTGGCCACGACGTCCTTGAACTGCTCCTGCGTGAAGGCGTAGCTGGCGGGCACGGAGATGCCGAGCTGCTTGAAGAGTTTCTTGTTGTAGTAGATCTCGTCCGAGGCCGCCTCGACGGGCACCGCCCAGGTGCCCGTCTTGCCGGGCGGGCCCGGGCGCGTCCAGAAGGCCTTGCCGTACGGCTCGATGTTTTCCCAGTGCACGCCGCTCGAGAGATCGGCGAGCCAGCCCGCGGTCATGAACTCCGGCACGTCCATGTCGTAGTAGAAGACGTCGGGGAAACCGGAGCCTGCCGTGAACGCCGCGCGCAGGGCCGGCCACATGTTCTTCTTCTCGTAGAACGTGATCGTGACGGTGTGACCCGGATTCTTCGCTTCGAAGCGCTTCTTCACCTCGAAGAGCACCGACTTCTTGCTGTCCTCCACGGCCCAGTGGCTCCACCACTGGAGCTCGACCGCCTGAACGATCGACGGCGCCACGAGCCAGAGGCAGACCGCGAGGACGAGGCACCGCGCCGACATGACCATGAGGAGCGCCTCCTTGCGCGAACGTTGGCTGCGGGATGACGCGCTGGGCCTGTGATTAGACGGGTGCGTACGCTGCCGTCAAGTGTTTTTCGAACGCGGGTAGCATGGATGGCGTGCCGGGCGCACGATACCGCGCCGGGCCACGCGCGAGCCGCGCTCACGGGGAAACCCCGGGCCGAGCGAGAGCGGCCCGCTTGGCGTCGCAGCCGGGCCCGGTCGCTCTCGGGTGAGGAGAGACGCGATGATGGCGACACGACGGCTGGGCGCGATCGTTGTCGGGCTGATGTCGATGGCCGTCGCCGCGACGGCAGCGGACTCCGTGTGGGACGCCATGACGACGCCCGGCGCCGTGATCATCGTCCGGCACAGCTACGCGCCGGGCGGATTCGATCCGCCCGACTCGCGGCTCGACGACTGCTCGACGCAGCGCAATCTCGACGAGCGCGGTCGCGCGCAGGCCGCGCGCGTCGGCGAGGCGTTCCGCGCCCACGGCGTCACGGTCGGCGAGGTGCTGTCGAGCCCGCGCTGCCGGTGCCTCGACACCGCGCGGCTCGCCTTCGGCAAGGTCGAGAAGTGGGACCCGCTGCAGGGCGCCCTCCGCGACAACGACCTCCGTCGTCGTCAGGTGGGCGAGATCCGCGCCCGCATCGCATCGCACCGCGACGGGCCGCCGCTGGTGCTCGTCACGCACGGCAGCGTGGTCACCGACCTCACGGGTCGCGACGTCCGCATGGGCGAGCTGGTCGTGCTCCGGCGCGGTGCGGACGGCCGCCACGTCGTGGAGGGCCAGCTCTACGTGGAGTGACGGCTCGACGCCTCGCGCGGCGCGGACGGCTGTTCACGCCGACGGGTCGGCCGCACCGCATCGAGGAGCGCGAGATACGCGATGGCGACTGCGTAGGCGACGACGATGGTCGCGGTCAGGCCCAGACGCTCCAGCACGGCCGACGCGACCAGGTTGAAGAGGCAGATCCCGAAGGCCGCCGCGGGAAAGATCTTGATGAAGGGCTTCACCACCCCGATCCCGTAGTGGCCGTGGAGGATGGCCATCACAGGCAAGCTGTTCACCGGGAAGCCGGTCACGAGCCCGGCCCACTTCGGTCCGATGGCGTCGGCCGCCGACGTCACGATGAGCACGGTCAGGACCGAGACGCCCGCCCGCGTGGCGAGCAACAGCGGCGACGTCCGCACGCGCGTCAGGCTCGCCGTGTCGGGCAGACGTCGCACGAGCCAGGCCGTGCCGCCGCACACGGCGGCGGCGAACGGCACGACCGTGACGCGGTCGAGCGGAAGGCCCGCGAGCGCGACGGCGGACGCCACGAACGTCGCCACGCCGCACGTCACCGCGGCGGCGATCGACGCGGCCCGGGGCGCCGGTACGAGGCGCGTGGCGCCGAGGTACGCGACGTAGACGGGGATCGTCGTGCACACGCCCGGGATGTTCCAGAACGCGCTGTTCGCCGCGAAGGCGGGTCCCTGCTCGAGCGTGAAGAAGATCAGCGCCACCACGGCGAGCTGCGGCGTCGCGATGATGAGGCCGCCGAGCCGCGGTCCGAGCCGCTCCGCCGCGGCCGTCACGCCGAGGACGATGCCCGCCGACACCACGATCTTCGCGGCGAGGAGCAGGGCCCAGGGCGGAGCGATCACGAGGCGGCGCGCGTCACCGTCGCGGCGTCCACGGCCAGTACTTCGCGATCGCACCGGCGTCGACGCGGAGATCGAACCCGGTGATCATCTCGCTCTCGTCGGAGGCGAGGAAGACGACGGCCTGCGCGTAGTGACGGGGGCTCGGGAGCTCGCCGAGGGGAATCATGCCGGCGAAGTCGAGCGTCCGCGCGCGGGGCGCCGGCCGCGGCCGTCCCCACGCCTCGGCGCGCGCCAGGCCCTCCTCCACGTCGGTCGCCGTCGGCGTGAGGCTGTTCACGCGGATCCGGTGGGGCGCGAGATCCATCGCCGCCGCCCGGGTGAAGTTCAGCAGACCGCTCTTGCTCGTGCAGTAGCCGATGTTGCCGGGCTGGCCCTGATGCGCGGCCGTGGAGGCGACGACGACGATGCTGCCGCGCGTGCCGCGCTCGACCATCAGGCGCCCGACGTGCTTGGTGCAGAGGAACGTGCCGGTGAGATTCACGGCGAGCTGACGCGTCCAGCGGTCGAGCGGCATGTCGAGGACGCCCAGGCCGCCCAGGATCCCCGCGTTGTTGACGAGGACGTCGACGTGTCCGTGGACCTGGCGCACGCGGGCCACCATCGCCTCGACCTGCGACTCGTCGCTCACGTCGCACACGAGGTCGTCCGCGCGTCCGCCCCGACCGCTGATCCAGCGCGCGCAGTCGCGGGCGTTGTCGGCCACCGCGTCGACGCACACCACCGTGGCGCCCTCGTCGGCCAGTCCCTGCGCGATGCCGCCGCCGATGTTGGGACTGGTGCCGGTCACGATGGCGATCTTGCCCTCCAGTCTCACGCCTTCCCTCGGGTGGTGCGCAGTCCGGCCGCTTCGAGAAAGCGTCGCCACGTCGCCCAGTAGTCAGACCAGCCCGCGTCGAGGTCGTAGTGACGGCGGCCGTGGATGGTGAAGAACATCTTGGGTTCCGGGGCGGCCGCGAACACCGCCTGGCCCTGCGTGTACGGCACGACCTCGTCGGCGTCGCTGTGCAGCACGAGGAGCGGCGATCCGAGGGCGCGGATTCGCCCGACGGAGTTCCACCGCGTGCGAAAGAGATATCCGATGCCCGGGACGACGGTGTTCGCCATCGCCCTCACCGACGCGAAGGGCGATTCCAGGACGACGGCGCGCGCGGGATGGGCCAGGGCCAGCTCGATCGTCACGGCCGCGCCGAGCGAGCGTCCGAAATACGCGAGATCCTCGACGGCCACGCCTTCCCGCAGCGCCGCCTCGCGCGCGGCTCGCGCATCGTGCACCAGCCCGGCCTCCGAGGGCGCGCCCTCGCTCGTGCCGAAGCCGCGGTAGTCGTACATGAACACGCCGACGCCGAGCTGGTCGTGGAGCAGCCGGGCGATGGCCACACGGTCCGCGATGTTCCCCGCGTTGCCGTGCGAGTACAGCAGCGTCGTCGCCACGCGGCCGGGGATGAGCCAGCCGTGCAGCCGCACGCCGTCGGCCGCGGTGAAGGCGACGTCGTGGTAGGCGAGCCCGACGGCCGACGGATCCGTGCGGAGCCCGCGGGTGGGGTGATAGATCAGCCCCGCCTCGTACCGCTCGCGACAGCCGGCGAAGATCACGGTGACGAGCAGCGCGAGGACGAGCGTGGGCCGCACCGCCGCGCGCCGGGGACGAGCGACGGCGCCCTCAGCGCGGCGTCGCGGTCGGCGTCGCCGCGCGCCGATGCTCCTGCAGGTACCGGACGGAGACGCGCTCGATGGGCACGGCGTCGGGGCTGATGCCGTCGGGGTTCCGGTACTCGAAGGGCGCGTCGCGACCACCGTGATGCTTGGTGACGACGAGCCGTCGCCACTGGATGACCTCGGCGTCCGTCCCGGACAGCTTCTCGGGGCTCTCGTACGACTGGTTCAGCATGACGCGTTCGTCCTGCCGCGAGAAGTTGTACTCCACGATCCAGCGGTGCAGGCCGTAGTAGAGCGCGCGCTCCCAGAAGCGTCCCATCGCGCTCGCCGGCCGCGTGTAGTGGTAGTACCAGACGCGCGTCAGGTTCTCCGTCACGGGCACGCACATCCGCGTGTAGAGGTCGTACGCGAACTCGGCGCGGAACATCCCGGGCAGGTGATGGCCGGCGCACCACCGCGCCGTCCGCGGGGGCGGGATGTGACGGCGCGCGCGCTCGACGAGCGGTCGCATGAACCACGTCCAGAACCGGCGGTGATTCGTCTTGGGCCACCGCCAGCCGTTCGGATAGACGTCGAAGGGCGGGTTCCGGCGCATGGAGTTGCTCTCCGCCACGTCGCCGCCGAAGCCATTGCCCACGAAGAACGGGTGCTCGCCCTGGGCGCCACGCGGGATGAAGCCGCCGCGGGCCACCACGAGGGCGTTGCGATGGACGTAGTTCACGTGCGAGTCCATCGAGTTCTCGAGCGCCACTTCCCAGTTGCAGCGCCAGTACACCTGGCCGACGAGCACCAGGGCCTCGTCGTCGAAGAACTCCTCCGGCACGTCCTCCTCGATGGGCGCCGCGTCGCCGTCGCCGATCCACACGAACACCACGCCCTTCAGCGTGCGGGTGGGGTAGGCCTTCGCCTCGGTGCCCGGCTTGCCGCACACGCCCGAGACGGGACCCTCGGACAGCACGGCGACGTTCTTGCCGCCCTCGTCGTACACCCAGCCGTGATACGGGCACGCGACGGTGCCGCGGTAGTGGCAGTCGCCCTCGCTCAGTCGCGCACCGCGGTGCGGACAGATGTCCTGGATCGCCACCACGTTGCCCATGACGCCGCGGAAGAAGCAGACGTCCTCGCCGAGCAGCGACACCTTCACCGGCTTGCGCGCGCCGACGTCGCTCGCCTTCAGGGCCGGATACCAGTAGTTGCGCAGCCCGAGCTTCGGGATGAGGGGACGGATGTCGCCGCTGAGCCGCGGAATTGCGCCAGTCGTCATGCGAGTCTCCTCCCGCTCGTGAACGTGACCCGAGGGGCGGCGCGGCGCCGCCGCGCCGTCTCCGAGCCCGGGGGCCTGGGGGCCCTTCGAGGCGCCCATCAGACTTAGAATGCAACGTCGGAGAGCGAATGTCATTCCTTCGATCGCGCACTCGAGCGGCCGCGCAGGGGTTCGGCAAACCGGTCCGACGCGTCGAGGACGAGCGGTTCGTCCGTGGCGCCGGGCGCTTCAACGACGACGTGAACCTTCCGGGGCAGGCGTACGCGTCCTTCGTGCGCTCGCCCCACGCGCACGCGCGCATCCTGCGCATCGACACGGCGGCGGCGCTCGCCGTCCCCGGCGTGCTGATGGTGCTGACCGGCGCCGACGCCAAGACGGACGGCTTGCAGCCGATTCCGCACCGGCCGGTGCCCACGAATCCGAACGAGTTCCCGCTCGCCGGGCGCGGTACCACGACACCCGTCTTCGTCGACGCTCACGCGCCGCTGCCGAGCGATCGCGCCCGCTTCGACGGCGAGGCCGTCGCCATGGTCATCGCGGAGAGCGCGGCGGCCGCCCGCGACGGCGCCGAGCGTGTCGCCGTCGACTACGAGGTGCTGCCGAGCGTCACGGCGACTCGCGACGCCGCGCGCGAGGGCGCGCCCCTCGTGTGGGACGAGGCCGGGGCCAACGTCTGCGTCGATTCCATCGCCGGTGACGCGGCGGCGACCGATGCGGCCTTCGCGTGTGCCGCGCACGTGGTGCGCCTCGACACCTGGGTGCCGCGCGTCGCACCCGCGCCCATGGAGCCCCGGGC
>JBKPPN010000359.1:0-7106 GCA_046733575.1 Candidatus Methylomirabilota bacterium
CTACTGGGGTCTCGGCACGCACCTGGGCGTCGGCCTCTCCCAGAGCGTGATGGGCGACCGCCTGGGCCACGTGCGCGACATGAGCCGCGAGGACCCGCACGCGCGCGCCTATCGCAACAAGCAGGAGCTCGTGCTCCACACCGACTTCTCCGACGTGGTCGGCCTGTGCTCGCTCCGGCGCGCGCGCTCGGGCGGCGTCTCGCAGATCGCCAGCGTGCTCACGGTCCACAACACGATCCTGGCCGAGCGTCCGCAGTACCTGGAACGGCTGTACCGCGGGTACCTCTATCACCGTCGCGGCGAGGAGCGCCCCGGCGATCTCCCTGTCACGCCGCACCCGGTGCCCGTCTTCTCGTGCGTCGACGGACAGGTGAGCGCGCGCTACATCCGCACGTACATCGAGGCGGGGATGAACCTCGTCGGCGCCCCGCTGGACGGGCTCGACAACGAGGCGCTCGACTTCTTCGAGGCGGTCTGCCACCGCCCCGATCACATGCTCGAGTTCACCCTCGAGCCGGGCGAGATGTACTTCCTGAACAACTACACGATCCTGCACGCCCGGACGGCGTTCGAGGATTTCGAGGACGAGGATCGGCGGCGACACCTGCTCCGGCTCTGGCTCGAGGTTGGGGGCATGCGCCGCGTGCATCCGCATCTCACGATCTTCGAGGGCGAGAGCATCGCGCCGGTGGCGGGGCGGACACCGACGTACGACTGGAAGAACCTCACGAACCGTCGGGGGTGACAACGCGTTCGCGGCGAGCGCGTGATCCAGTGATGATGATGCGGACGCCCGCCCGGCTTCTCGTTCTGCTCGTCCTCCTCGCAGCGTGTGCCCCGGTGCTCCCGCCCGGGAAGGCGCTCACCACGGAGGCGAGTGAGTTCCGCGTCGAGTCGTATCTCGACGGTCGGCGGGGGCGACCGGTCGCGGTCGGGTATGTCTACAACAAGCGCGGGCTGCAGGCGACGCATGTGCAGCTCCGGGTGGAGACGCTGGATGCGGCGGGGGCGGTGACCGCGACCGCCGTCCGGTTTCTCGATCGGGACATCAATCCGAACGATCGGGTGTACTTCGAGGTCACGCCGGGGGTGGAGGGCGTGGCGTACCGGGTCACGGTCGCGTACGTGTCGTGGCAGCCCGGCGGTGGTGGCGCCGGCGGCGGGATGTAGCGGTGGCGGTCACGCGGGTGGTCATCGGGCTCCCCATTCCCGACCGCATGGCCGCCGCGTACGCGTACTTCGCGGCCGCCGCGGCGCTCGAGTTCGATCGGGACGAGGGGCTGGAGTTCGACTTCATCTATCCGGACGAGCCCGGGGCGACCGCGCGGGCGCTGGGCGCGGGACGATGTCACTTCGCGCCGCTGAACACCACCGTCGGCATGCTGGCGCGCGAGGAGGGGTGGCCGCTGCGCGGGGTCTACGCGATGTCGCGGCGGACGCATCGGTGGTTCGCCGTCCCGCCCGACAGCCGCATCACGAGCCTCCCCGACCTCCGGGGGACGAGGATCGCGTGCGACTTCCCGCACCTCCAGCCGCTCGCGGAGTCGGCGCTGGCCGAGGAAGGCATCCGGCCGCACGAGTTCACGTGGGTGCCGTGGCGCGGGTCGGGGATGGAAGCGGGCGCGATGATCGCGCCGCTGCGCGACGGTGACGTGGACGCCGTGTTCCTCATCGACTGGAACGACGGCGACTTCACGGCGGAAGGCTTCCCCATGCGTCGGGTGCCGTCGAAGGCCCTCGACCGGCTGACGATGACGTCGTGCCTCTGGCTGGCGTCGCCCGACGTCGAGCGCGATACGGAGCTCGTCGCGGGCGTCGGGCGCGCAATGGCGAAGGTCACCGTGTTCGCTCTGGACAATCAGGCGGCGGTGATCCGCCTCATGTGGGACCGCTGTCCCGACACGCGGCCGTCCGCGCCGGCAGCGGCGCGCGAGCTCCGGCGCGGCGTCGAGATCCTGCGCGCGCGTCTGGGCACGCTATCGCTCGACGCCTCGACGGGTCCGCTCTGGGGCGGGATGACGCTCGACGACGTCCGCCTGTGGCAGGACATCCTGCTGGCGTCGGGCGCGATCGCGCGTCGGCTTGCCCCGGAGAGCTACATCAATCCGTCCCTCGTCGCGCGCTTCAACGCCTTCGACGCGGACGCGATCCGCGCCCGGGCCCGCGCGCTCGCGCGGGACTGACGCGGGTTCCGCGCCATTCAGATCTTGGTGGCGATGTTCCCTGCCGCGATGAGCACCTGCACGACGACGTCCAGGATCTGCTTGGCCTCCTGGCGGCCGCGGATCTCGGCCTGCGCGCGCGTGAGCGCCGCGCCGATGTCGCGGATGTCGGCCGCGGTCAGGAGCTGCGCGATGTCGTTGAAGACGTCGATCTCGATCAGCTGTCCCATCCGGTTGCGGAGCGCGTTGCGCTGGAGCTGGATGACGCGCACGTCCTCGTCGCGCAGCGATGTGGCGCTCGACGCCGCGCTGAGCAGCGTCTCGGTCAGCGCGCTGCGTTCCGCCTGGATCGCGGCCACGCGCGGGCCGATCCCGCCCGGCGTCGACGCGCCGGCCTCACCCACCAGCTTCTTGAGCCGGTCGATGGCGGCGAGCGCCGGCTGGCCATCGGCTTTCTGCCCCGTCTTGATCTTGTCGAAGAGGTCGCGCACGACGGGGACGATCGTTTCGCCGAAGGTCTTCAAGTCATTCAGGTCTGCCATGTCAGGCCCCCCTCACTTGGCGTACACCTTGATGAGCACGTCGCGGGCCCGCTCGATGGCCTTCTGCAGCGACTCGGCCTCCTTGCGCTGCCCCTCGTCGGACTCCTTCTTGAGCACGCCCAGCGTGCCGCCCGCCTCCCGCAAGAGCGTGGTGCTCTGCACGAGACTGGGGACGTCGAGCGTCCGCAGGGCGAACGTCGCGTCGCCGCTCTCGAGATACTGGAGGATCGTGCGGTTGTTCTTCGCCACCGCCGCGGCGGCATCGGCGACCTTGTCGTAGAGAGCGAGGAGGGCGTCGCGGCGCGCGGTGTCGATGTCGCGCAGCGCGGCGACCCGTGCGGCGGCGTCGAGGTCGGCTTCCGCGAGCTTCATCGACAAGAGCCGCTCCTCGCCCGTCACGTTGCCCGCGCGCTGCTGCAGGATGATCTCGGCCTTGTCGAGGTCGCGCTGCCACTCGAGGAGGTTCTGCTGACGCACGCGATCGGACACCAGCTGCTCCTCGAGCCCGACGCGCAGCAGCTCCCGGTCCTTCTTCATCTTGTCGGCCATGCGAGTGAAGAACTGGTCCTGCGCCTGGGCCAGACCGGTGACGCCCTGCCGGGTGTGCCGCCCGCAGCCCGTGGTGACGGCGAGCGTGGCGAGCGCGGCGGCGACGAGGGCCAGACGACGCGCCGTCATCGCGGGCCTCCCGTCGGCGTGGAGAGGAGCTTCATGAGCGCGCCGATCTGCTCCTGACTCGGGGTGACGTCGATGGCGAGCCACGAGTCGACGGTGAGCGCGGCGGCCTTCATCACGTCCACGTCGGCGGCGAGGAGGCCGAGGGCCTGCTTCACGGCCGCCGCGGTTTGCTGCTCGTTCTTGAGGTCGCCCAGGATGATCGACTGGGCATCCTGCACCGGGCGCGGCGGTCGACTCAGCTGCGCCTTCTGGAGCCTGAGATCGTCGAGCCGCGCCTCGAGGGCGGCTCGCATCGCGGACGGCGGCGTGGCCGGCATCCCGGCCAGACGCTTCTCAAGGGCCGCGATCTCGCCATCGATGTCCGGAGCGGTGAGCGCGTGGTCGATCCACGGCTGGATCGACTTCTTGTAATCGGTGAACAGCGCATCGGCGGTCACCGAGCGGCTGGTTCCCGCCGGCAGCGCGGCGTCGATCGCCTGCCGCGCCACGATCATGCGGCCTTCCTCGCGGATGCGCGCCTGCTTCGCGCGGTGGAAGTCCTCCACCGCCGCGCTCAGCGTGTTGACCGCCTCCCCGAGCGCCGCGACCAGCTCGGTCTGGCTGCGCGACGCCGTCTTCACCTCGATCGGCGTGGCGCAGCCCACGAGCAGACAGGCGGCCGACCCCAGCAGCAGACGTGATACCCATCCCTTCATGCGTTTCCTCCTGACCGGCTCAGTGTCCGAAGCGTCCGCCCCGGCACGATACCGACGGACGTCGAGCGCGATGGCGAGACGACGTCGAGTGGATGCGATGCTGCGACGGCAGGACGATCGACCGCGTTCGTGGTGTGTACGCTCCGCGCGTGTGCCCGGGTGACCTGGGAGCTATAAACCACTCGCAGCGCCGACGTGTCAACCCGCAGACGCCGGTCTCCAGATCCGTCACGCTGACCCGAGAGACGGCGCGGCGGTGCGGCGCCGTCTCTCGGAGCCACCAAATGCGGAGCATACGGGGGGCCGTCGAGACCCCCAGGGCTTCACGGCGCCTGCTGCGACTGATCGAGGAACGAGCGCGCCTGCACGGCGGCACCGTGCGACGAGGCCATCGCCGCCACCGGGGCGAGGATGGTCTTGGCCAGGGCGAGCAGCGAGCGCTGGTGCGAGGAGAAGCCCGGCTCTTCGCGCCCGGAGTCCGCGGGCGGCGTGGGGGGCACGAGACGCGTCAGGTTCGTGAGATCGACGCGCCGGGCCGCGGAGAGGAAGTTTCGCTCGAAGGTGCTGGCCGCGGCGTCGCGCGCGGTGAGGAAGGCGGGCAGCCCGAACATCCGCTTCAGCGTCGCGAGCAGCGACGTGTGGTCGTAGACGGTGTGATCGACGCGTCCGGCCCCGACCCAGGGCGACACCAGGATGGCCGGGACGCGCACGCCGAGCCGGTCGTAGGCGAATCCGGACGGTCGCGCGCGTTGCGCGTCGGGCGGGACGGCGCGGGGCGGCGGCACGTGATCGTAGAAGCCGCCATGCTCGTCGTACAGCACGACGAGGAGCGACCGCCGCCAGACATCGTCGTTCCCCCGCAGCGTGTCGTAGACGTTGGCGATGAGTCGCTCGCCGTCGAGGAGGTGATGGGGCGGATGCTGGTCGTTGGCGGGGAAGCCCGGCCCGCTGAACGACCGTGGCTCGATGAACGCGTACGCGGGCAGCGTGGCGTGCTCCACGTCCTGCGCGAACTGCTCGAATTTCAGGAAGCGGTCGGCGTGGCGATGGAGGCGGCGGAGCGCGAAGGCCTGCGCGTAGTCATCGTAGTAGACGGCCCAGCTCAAGTCGCGGTCCATCAGGCTGTCGAAGATGCTCCGCATGTCGTACGGCGAGGTCCAGAACTGCGTGGCGAGCTGACCGGGCACTTCCGGCGTGTCGAGGAGGCCGTTGGCGGTGGCGGCATGCAGGAAGAATCGGTTGGGCCACGTGGGCCCGGGCACGGACGAGAACCAGTGATCGCACACCACGAACGACCGCGCCAGCGTGGTGATGACGGGAACGAGGCCGGGATCGAGGCCGTGCATGATCTCGCGGCCGCGGTCACCCAGCGGGCGCTTCTCGCGATCGAGCTGGCGCGAGTAGTTGAGCACGAAGCCGCTGTTGGTCGGCTTGGTCGTGTCCGCGGGCGCGCGATCGCCGAAGAGCTGCTCGTTCGCGTCCGCGAAGTCGTGACCCGGGCCGGGATCGGGCACGTAGGCCGACGGCGTGGTGAGGCGTCGCACGCGCACCGGCGTCATGTCACGGGGCGCCGCGAGCGGATTGCTCTCGTCGCCGGTGAGCCCGTCGAGCTTCTGCGCGGGATCGTCCAGGGTGACGAATCCCAACAACCGATCGAACGACTGGTTCTCCAGCATCAGCACGACGACGTGCTTGATCTCGTCGATCGCGCCCATCTCCAACCCCTCGACGCCCAGCAGTCGCTTCGCGGCCGTGCCGCCAAGCGCGTCGGTCTACTGTAGTGGGCGGCGCGCGCCGGGCAAAGCGGAAACGCGCGAGGAGTAGCTCGACGTGACGCGCCGAGCGCGCGCGGCGCTCGGCGCGTGAGGCTGGCGGCGACTCAGCAGCGGCCCTGCTTGGCGAGGCCGGGCGGACAGCCCTTGCCGTGACCCTCGCCTCGGCCGCGGTCGTCGTCGCGATCACCGCCGTGATGCTTGGCGTGGCGGGGCGGGGTCTTGTAGTAGCGAACGGGTACGGCGACGACGGGACGCGGGACGCGTTCGACGGGAACGAAGGTCCACGGGCCGCGGTGCGACACGGCGATGAACCACGCGCCGTTGTAGAAGCTGTAGTAGCGCCCGTCGAAGAGGAAGACGTTGTACGTGGTGTCCGGCGCGTAAAAGACGGGTGTCTGGGGCACCACCACCACGCGCGGCGGCTCGGCGAAGATCACGGGTGGCGGCCCGACGTTGATGTTGACGTTCACCTCGGCGCCGGCGGCGAACGGGATCGCGAGCACCGTCGCGAGCAAGACCACGAAGCCAACCTGTCTGATCATCGCGCATTGCCTCTCTTTCGGTCGTGCACGACTGACGGGATCGCGTCCCTGCGACGCGCACCAGTACGCACGTCGAGCGTACGACACGCGACGAAAGCCGGCATAGAAACGCCGGAGGCCGCGGCCTGGCCGCGATGCACGATCCTCGACGACACGACGGTGACGTGATATGTCAGCCACGGGACACGCCATGCACCGATTGCGCCTGGTCGTCGCCGCCGTGGCGTGCACGCTCGCCGCGTGCGCGCCGCTGTTCTCTTCGCCGGGGGTGACGACCGAGACCGGCGACTTCACCGTCGAGGCGCACGCCGACACCTGGCGCGGCCGGCCCATCGTGGCCGGCTACATCTACAACAAGCGCGCCCTGCGCGCGACGCGCGTGCAGCTCCGCGTGGAAGGCCTCGACGCCGCGGGCGCCGTGATCGCGAGCGACCTTCGTTTTCTGGATCGCGAGATCGATGCGAGCGATCGGGTGTACTTCGACGTCGCTCCGCCCGTTCCCGCGCCCGCGTACCGCGTGACCGTCGCGTACGTCTTCTGGCGCGCCGCGGGCGGCGCCAGCGGGCCCTGAGCACACCCGGGCGTCGGCCGAACTGCTGACGCCGTCTAGGTGTGGTGTCTCAACAGATCGTCATGCGGGACGAATCTGCTGATCGGTGGTTGGCCGCCGAGTCCGCGATGACGGCGATGCCAGTTGTAGTAGTGCAGCCAG
>JBKPPN010000360.1:0-5331 GCA_046733575.1 Candidatus Methylomirabilota bacterium
GCGCGCAACATGGTGGTCTCGACCACGACGCGCCGTGGGCGCGACCGCGCCCGCCGGTGACCCGATACCGCGGCAGACGATGAATGACCCGGGTGGGTCTCGAACCCACGACCTACGGATTAAAAGTCCGTTGCTCTACCAACTGAGCTACCGGGTCGCACGTCGGTTCACTGAGTGCACGCGCCGCCGAAGGTCCGACGGTCGAAGAGACGAGAGTCGACCGCGGGTTCGTGCACCGCGTGAATCTTAGCGGTCGGGGCCGACCGCCGAAACTCCTTCGAGGCGGAGCGGTCGGGTCTGCAGCTTGCCCACCCCCGTATTACCCTCGAGCAAAGACCGAGCGCATGACGAAAGCGGACGCCGGCGCGGGAAGCGCGCGAGTGCCACCGACCCTCAGCATCCTCGATCAGTCGCCGATCGCCGAGGGCGCAACGGGCGCCGTCGCGCTCCACAACTCGCTCGACCTCGCGCGACTCGGCGACGCGCTCGGCTACCACCGCTACTGGGTGGCCGAGCACCATGGCACGCCCGGACTGGCGGGAGCGGCGCCGGAGATCCTCGTCGCGGCCATCGCCGCGGCGACGTCGCGCATCCGCGTCGGCAGCGGCGGCGTCATGCTTCCCCACTACAGCCCACTCAAGGTCGCCGAGCTGTTCAGCGCCCTCGCCGGCCTGTACGCGGACCGCATCGACCTCGGGCTCGGTCGCGCCGCGGGAACGGACCCGACGACCACCTTCGCGCTGCAGCGCGACCGGCGGCAGCGCTCACCGGACGACTTCCCGGAGCAGCTCGCGGAGCTCCTCGCCTACCTCGACGACGCGCTGCCCTCGGGTCACGCGTTCGCCCGGCTGGCGGCGACGCTGCCGGGGCTTCCTGCCCGCCCGCACGTCTGGCTGCTCGGATCATCGCCGCAGAGCGGGATCTGGGCGGCGCAGCTCGGCCTCCCGTACGCGTTCGCGGATTTCATCAACCCCGGCGGGGCGCCGATCGCGGCCCGATACCGCGACGAGTTCGTGCGCTCCGGCGCACTCGTGGCGCCCCGCGTCGCCGTCTGCGCGTGGGCGCTCTGCGCCGAGACCGACGAGGAGGCCGAGCGGCTCGCCTCGAGCTCGCGGATGATGATGGCGCTTCTGCACCGGGGGCAGCTCGTCCGCGTACCCCCGGTCGACGCCGCGCTGCGCTTCCTGGCCGCCGAGCGGGAGTCGTCGTCGTTCGGCGGTCGCGCGCCCACCGTCGCCCCTCGGGCACGCCGCGCCATCGTCGGAGCCCCCGCGACCGTGCGGGCGGGTATCGAGGCGGTGGCGCGAGAATACGGCGCCGACGAAGTGATGATCGTGACCATCACCCACGACCACGGCGTCCGCCGTCGCTCCTACGAGCTGATCGCCGACGCGTTCGGGCTCGAAGAGCGCGGCACCGCCGCCGGGTCGGCAGGCGCCGCCTCCTCACTCTAGGCCCGACCGGACCCACCGGGAACGCGCCTTGCGAATGCGGGCTCGCTCCGTCGCCCGCGAAGCCTGGTTGGGACCCCATGCAAGCTCTCCGACGTCTCGCGTTGCCGCTCGCCGTCGTCGCCATTGTCGTCGCCACCGTCGCGTGCAACGTGCCGCGCGACGCCGACGGGACGCTCGATCGCGTCCGCGGCCGCGTGCTGCGCGTCGGGATCGTGAACGCGCCGCCCTGGGCCGTGGACACGGGCGGCTCCGTCTCCGGCGTCGAGGCGGTGCTCGTCACCGCGCTGGCGGGAGAGCTCGGCGCACGCGTCGAGTGGGTTCGGCGGCCCGAGGCGGAGCTCATGGCCGCGCTCCACGACCGCGGGGTGGACGTGGTGATCGGCGGTCTGACGGGCGACATGCCGTGGAAGAAGGAGGTCGCGCTCACGCGCGCCTACTACACCGACACGGTCGTGGTCGGCGTGCCGCAGGGAACGGTGATGCGCGAGGTGCGGGGGCAGACGATCGCCATCGAGGACGGGGACCCCGTCGCGGGGGAGCTCAAGAAGCGCAACGCGATGCCGGTGATCGCCGCGGATCTGGCTCGCGCGCCGGGCGCGGTCGCGGCGCCGGTCTGGAGGCTCGCCGCGCTCGGCCGCGTGAACACCGGCATCGTGCTGCAGGAGCAGAAGCACGTCCTCGCGGTGGCGCCGGGCGAGAACGCGTGGCTGGTGCGCGTCGAGCGCGCCCTGCACGCGCGTCAGGCCGAGATTCCCCGCATGCTGCGCGAGGTGGCGCGGTGAAGATCGGTCGGATCTACGAGTTTCCCGAGGAGCAGCGGCAGGCCCGCGAGCGCGCCAAGCGGATCGCCTGGATCAGCATCGGGCTGTTGCTTCTCGCGAGCATCGCCACCGCGCTCACGGTCGGCCAGTCCGAGGCGATGAAGACGGCCTGGGTGAGCGACGTCCTGTCGATGCTCCCGCCGATCGCCTACCTCGTCGCGTCGCGCTTCGAGCTCAGGGCGCCCAGCGCGCGGTTCCCCTACGGCTACTACCGCGCCATGTCCGTCTGCTTCCTCGTGACGGCGAGCGCGCTGTCCGTCATCGGACTGTGGCTGTTCGTCGACTCGGGGATGAAGCTGTTGCACGGCCAGCGGCCCCCGATCGGCACGGTGGTGCTCTTCGGCCACCAGATCTGGGCGGGGTGGACGATGATGGCCGCACTGGCGTACAGCCTTCTGACGGGAATGCTGGTCGGGAAGCTGAAGGAGCCCGTTGCCGAGAAGCTGCACGACAAGGCGCTCGAAGCCGACTCGAAGCTCAATCGCGCGGAGTGGATGTCGGAGGGCGCGGCGATCGTCGGGCTCGTGCTCGTCGGCTTCGGTCAGTGGTGGGGCGACGCGGCGGCAGCGCTCTTCATCTCGTTCGACATCATCCAGGACGGCTGGCTCAACGTGAAGCAGGTCGTCGCCGACCTGATGGACGAATCGCCGAGCGAGCTCGGTGCGACCGAGATGGAAGACCTGCCGACGCGCGTGAAGGAGGCGGCCGAGCGGCTGGTGTGGGTCGATCGGGCGGCCGTGCGCCTGCGCGAGATGGGGCACGTCATCACGGGGGACGTCTTCGTCGTGCCGCGCGATTCGGCGGACCTCGTCCCGCGGCTCGAGGAGGCGTCGGAGGAGCTGGGGAAGGTCGACTGGCGGCTGCACGCGCTCACCGTCATGCCGGTCTCGCGCATCGATCACGACGCGCCGCCGCGGGTCTAGCCGGCACGGGCAGGGCGAGCGCCGCGCGTCCGGCACGAACCGAATGCCGGTCTTCGGCGTTGACTTGCCGGGGATGGGCGCCGCTAGGTACGCTGTGAGGCGTGCTCCCCGGTCGCCGGCGCCGGTCCCGCCCTTCCCTCGCGCCGCCACCACCATCGCCGCCGTCGCCGCTCGTGAGCTGATGCCATGATCGTTCCGCCGACCTCTCGGACCTCGCCCGACGCGAGCGCCTCGGCGGCGCCGCCCGGCGCCCCGTCGGGCGCGCCGGCCGGTAGTGCCGACGCCTCGCGCGCGGCGCCACAACCGCACCCGTGGATGCACGCCTCGATGGACGACGCGCGTCGCATCTTCGAGCTGCAGCGCGCGCGGCGCTGGGAGGCCGCGGCGTCGACGGCGGCGGAGAGGGTCGAGAAGCTGCGCCGGCTCAAGAAGTCGCTCGTCCGGCACCGGGAGGCGCTGCACGAGGCCATGCTCGCCGACTTTCACAAGCCGGCCTCCGAGGTGGAGCTGACCGAGGTCCACCCGACGCTCCACGAGATCAATCACACGATTCGGCACGTTGGGCGCTGGATGCGCCCGCGCCGGGCGAAGACCCCGTGGCTGCTCGCCGGAACCCGAAGCGAGATCCGCTACGAGCCGAGGGGGGTCGTGTTGATCCTCGCGCCGTGGAACTACCCGGTGCTGCTCCTCCTGACGCCGCTCGCGGCCGCGATCGCCGCCGGCAACTGCGCCATCGTGCGGCCATCGGAGAAGGTGCCGCACACCTCGCGCGTGCTCGGCGAGATCATCCGCGACGCCTTCGACGAACGTGACGTCGCGCTGCTCACCGGTGACGTGCCGTTCGCCAACTCGCTGCTCGAGCTCCCCTTCGACCACGTGTTCTTCACCGGCAGCACCAAGATCGGCCGGCACGTCATGGTCCAGGCGGCGCGCCACCTCGCGAGCGTGACTCTCGAGCTCGGGGGCAAGTCGCCGGCGATCGTCGACGAGACGGCTGACGTCAAGCGCGCCGCGGAGCGCGTGATGTGGGGCAAGTGCATCAACGCCGGCCAGACCTGCGTCGCCCCGGATTATGTGCTCGTGCACGAGTCGCGCGCAGCGGAGTTCGTGACGCGCGCGAAGGAGACCCTCGACCGGTTCTACGGCACCACCGCCGAAGCGCGGCGGGAGAGCCCCGACTTCTGCCGGATCGTCGACGACGCCGGATTCGCGCGCCTCGTCTCGCTGCTGGACCGCACGGTCGCCGCCGGCGCGCACGTCGCGGTCGGCGGCGACCGACGTGCCGAAGACCGCTACATCGCGCCGACGCTGGTCACGAACGTGCCCGACCACGCGCCGCTGATGCGGGAGGAGATCTTCGGGCCCATCCTGCCGGTGATCACTTTCCGCACGCTCGACGAGGCGGCCGCGCGCATCGACCGCACCGGAAAGCCGCTCGCGCTGTACCTGTTCACGAAGCGCGCCGAGCACGTCGAGCGCGTGCTCGGCCGCACGTCCTCGGGCGGCGCCGTCGTCAACAACGTCGTCATCCACCTCGCCAACCCGAACCTGCCGTTCGGCGGCGTGGGCGAGAGCGGCTTGGGCAGCTACCACGGCGTCTTCGGGTTCCGCGCCTTCTCTCACGAGCGGTCCGTGCTGCGCCAAGGGCCGGCGAGCACGTTCCACCGCGTCTACCCGCCGTATGCGCCCGCCGTGCGCCGCCTCGTCGGGATGTTGAGCCGGGCGCTGAGCTGAGGCGCCTGCCGGGTCAGTCCTTGTAGGGATCGAACTCGTCGGCGCCGGCCATGACGACGATCAGCGGCCGCAGCGTGTGCAGCAGGTCGATCGTGCCGCGCTGCGCCTCCAGCACCGAGGGCAGCCGGCGATAGGCGTGGGGACTCTCGTCGAGTCCACCGCCGCGGAGGATCACCCCCTTGCCGCGCACCCAGTCGTGCATCATCTCCGGCGTGACGCGGCCGGCCGTCAGCTGCCTGCCGGTGCGCCGATTGCGCTTGCCCGCCGCCTGCGTCCGCGACATGACGCGACCGGCGCCGTGGACGGTGGAGTAGAGCGCCTCGCGCTGCGCCGCCGCCGTCTCGCTCCCCTCGGGGGCGACCGCGCCGCGCACGATCACCGCGTCGTCCCCCATCGAGC
>JBKPPN010000361.1:0-4543 GCA_046733575.1 Candidatus Methylomirabilota bacterium
GCGCTACATCGTCCCCGACGTCGTCGTCCACAAGATGGGCAGCGAGTACGTCGTCGTGCTCAACGAGGACGGCATCCCACGCCTGCGCGTGAACTCGCTCTACCGCTCGCAGCTACGCAACTCCGGCGACGAGGCGCGTCAGTACGTGGAGCAGAAGCTCCGGTCCGCGGTGTGGCTCATCAAGAGCGTCGACCAGCGCCAGCGCACGCTGCGCAAGGTCACGCAGTCGATCGTGAAGTTCCAGCGCGACTTCCTCGATCGCGGCCTGCCGCACCTGCGCCCGCTGTCCCTGCGGGACGTCGGCGAGGACATCGGGATGCACGAGTCGACGATCAGCCGCGTGACGACGAACAAGTACGTGGAGACGCCGCAGGGGCTGTTCGAGCTGAAGTTCTTCTTCCACAGCGGCATCGCGTCCGGCGACGGCGAGATGGTGTCGTCGGTGTCGGTGAAGAAGATGATCCAGGATCTCCTCGCCAACGAGGACCCGGCCAAGCCGCTCTCGGACCAGGAGGTGGCGCAGATCCTGAAGGGGCGGGGCTTGACCATCGCGCGGCGCACGGTGGCGAAGTACCGCGAGGAGCTGGGGATCCTGCCCTCGCACCAGCGGCGCCTCGCGCCGCGACGCCGCTGAGTCAGCCGTCTCGCTGCCGGCCGTCGGGCCGACCCGACGCCACCGCGCGCGCGGCCTGACCATGTCCGACGCGCCCAGCGAACGCATCGCGTTCGTCGTCATCACCGGGCTCAGCGGCGCGGGCAAGAGCTACGCGATCAAGTGCTTCGAGGACATGGGGTTCTTCTGCGTCGACAACCTGCCCACCACGCTGATCCCGACCTTCGCCGACCTCACCGCGCGCGCCGTGCAGCGGACGCCGCGGGTGGCCCTGGGCGTGGACGTGCGCGAGGGCGAGTACCTCTCGCACCTCATCGACTCGCTGGGCGAGCTGCGCAAGCGCGGCCACGCGGTGGAGGTGCTGTTCCTGGAGGCGAGCGACGAGTCCCTCGTGCGGCGGTACCACGAGACGCGACGTCGACATCCGCTGGGCGGCGAGGGCAACATGCTGGACGCCATCCGCGCCGAGCGCAAGGCCACGTCGAACCTGCGCGAGATCGCCGACCGCATCATCGACACGTCCGCGCTCACCGTGCATCAGCTCAAGGATCTCCTCATCGAGCTGTACGTCCCGCCCAAGGCGCGCCACGGCCTGAACGCGTCGCTCGTGTCGTTCGGCTTCAAGCACGGGATCCCGTTCGACGCGGATCTCGTGTTCGATGTCCGCTTCCTGCCGAACCCGCACTTCGTGCGCGAGCTCCGGCCGATGGACGGGCGGTCTCCCGAGGTGCGCGAGTTCGTGATGCGGCACGACGTGAGCCGCGATCTGCTCGAGCGGTTGAAGGATCTGCTGCGGTTCCTGCTGCCGTGCTACGAGCGGGAAGGCAAGGCTTACCTCACCGTGGCGATCGGCTGCACGGGAGGACGCCACCGCTCGGTGACCTTCGTCGAGGAGCTGCGCATCTTCCTCGACGGCCTCGGCTTCACGCCGACCGTGGTGCATCGCGATCTCGAGCGCGAGTAGCTGTCGCTCACGGATGATTCGGGTGAAATCTTGAGTGCCGCGAGCATGCGTGCTAAGGTGCTGAATCTTTTGCTCCCCGGAGGGCCCCGGTAATGGCGCAGGGCGAATTCCTGTTCACGTCGGAGTCGGTCACGGAAGGTCATCCCGACAAGATCGCCGACCAGATCTCCGACGCCGTCCTCGACGAGATCATCGGCCAGGATCCCGCCGCCCGCGTCGCGTGCGAGACGCTGCTCACGACCGGACTCGTGGTGGTGGCCGGCGAGATCACCACCAACTGCTACGTCGACATCCCGCAGCTCGTGCGCAAGACCGTGGAGGAGATCGGCTACACGAACGCGGAGTACGGCTTCGACTTCCACACCTGCGGCGTCATCGCGGCCATCGACAAGCAGTCGCCCGACATCGCGCTGGGCGTGGACAAGGAAGGCGCCGGCGACCAGGGGCTCATGTTCGGCTACGCGTGTCGCGAGACGCCCGAGCTGATGCCCCTGCCCATCATGCTGTGTCATCGGCTCGTGGAAAAGCTCAGCGAGGTCCGGAAGTCAGGTGCGCTCGGCTACCTGCGTCCCGACGGCAAGAGCCAGATCAGCGTGCGCTATCGCGACGGCAAGCCCGTGGCGGTCGAGACGGTCGTGATCTCCTCGCAGCACGCCGACAACGTCGGGCAGGACCGCATCCGGCAGGACATCATCGACAAGGTCATTCTCCCCGTCGTGCCCGCACAGTTGATGGACATGAACAAGGTGGTGTTCCACATCAATCCCACCGGCCGCTTCGTCACGGGCGGACCGATGGGGGACACGGGACTCACGGGGCGCAAGATCATCGTCGACACGTACGGTGGCTCGTGCCCGCACGGTGGCGGCGCGTTCTCCGGGAAGGATCCGACGAAGGTCGATCGCTCCGCGGCGTACATGGCGCGCCACGTGGCCAAGAACCTCGTGGCCGCCGAGCTCGCCGAGCGGGCGCAGGTGCAGGTGGCGTACGCCATCGGCGTCCCGGAGCCGGTCTCGATCATGGTCGACACGCAGGGCACGGGCAAGGTGGCCGACCGCAAGCTGGAGGAGATCGTCCGGCGTCACTTCGACTTCCGTCCCCGCGCCATCATCGACTATCTCGATCTGCGCCGCCCGATCTACAAGAAGACCGCCGCCTACGGGCACTTCGGTCGTCCGGATTTCTCCTGGGAGAAGACGGATCGCGCGAAGGATCTGCGGGCCGACGCTGGCATCTAGCTGACCCCTCGCGATCGCGCGACGGCGCCCTCGCCGCCGCGCGCGTCGCGCGGCCCACCAGGAAAGGACGTTCCATGGCCAGTCACGACGTCAAGAATCTGTCCCTCGCCGACGCCGGTCGCCTGCGCATCGAGTGGGCCGAGCAGTCGATGCCCGTCCTGCGCCAGGTCCGCGAGCGCTTCACGCGCGAGCAGCCGCTGCGCGGCATCCGCCTCGGCGCCTGCCTGCACGTCACCACCGAGACCGCGGTGCTCATGCTCACGCTCAAGGCCGGTGGCGCCCAGATCGCGCTGTGCGCGTCGAACCCGCTCTCCACGCAGGACGAGACGGCCGCCGCGCTGGTGAAGGAATACGACGTGCCCGTCCACGCGATCAAGGGCGAGGATCACGACACGTACTACAAGCACATCGCCTCGGTGATCGAGACCCGCCCCCAGGTCACGATGGACGACGGCGCCGACGTGATCTCGCAGCTCCACGGCGCGCGCAAAGACCTCGTCGGCAACGTCATCGGCGGGACGGAGGAAACCACGACGGGCGTGATCCGTCTGCGCGCGATGGAGCGGGACGGCGTGCTGGCCTTCCCCGTCATCGCCGTCAACGACGCCGACACCAAGCACCTGTTCGACAACCGCTACGGCACGGGCCAGTCGACCATCGATGGCATCCTGCGCGCCACGAACATCCTGCTCGCCGGGCGCACCGTCGTGGTGGCGGGCTACGGCATGTGCGGACGCGGCGTGGCGGCGCGGGCCAAGGGCATGGGCTCGCACGTGATCGTCACCGAGGTCGAGCCCATGCGCGCGCTCGAAGCGGTGATGGACGGCTTCGTCGTGATGCCCATGGCACGCGCGGCCGAGGTGGGCGACGTCTTCGTCACCGTGACGGGCAACAAGGCCGTCATCCGCCGCGAGCACTTCGAGGCCATGAAGGACGGCGCGGTCCTCGCCAACTCCGGCCACTTCAACGTCGAGCTGGAGCTGGACGAGCTGGCCAAGATGGCGACCGGCCAGCGCAACGTCCGGCCCTTCGTCGACGAGTTCACGCTGCCCAGCCGCCGGCGGATCTACGTGCTGGGCGAGGGCCGTCTCATCAATCTCGCCTCCGCGGAGGGGCATCCCGCCGCGGTGATGGACATGAGCTTCGCCAACCAGGCCCTCGCCGCGGAGTACGTGGTGAAGCACGGGCGGACGCTGGAGAAGAAGGTCTACGTCGTCCCGCGCGACATCGACCTCGAGATCGCGCGGCTCAAGCTCGCGTCGATGGGGGTGGCCATCGACGAGCTGTCCGCCGAGCAGCGCTCGTACCTCGCGTCCTGGACCCACGGCACCTAGACCACGCGCGCGCGGGGCGGCGATGACCCGACCACGCCCGGTCGTGCTGTTGCTGCTGGTCCTGGTGGTGGTCGGCGTGGTCGGGCAGGCGGTCCCGCTCTACACGGACTGGCTGTGGTTCCAGGAGGTGGGCTACAGCCAGGTCTTCCTCACCACGCTGTCGCTCAAGGGGACGCTCTTCACCGCGATGCTGGTCACCGTGGTGGCGTTCCTCTTCGCCAACCTCACGTTCGCGGCACGTCGGGCCGCCCCCGACGTCCTGTGGGAGCTCGAGGACCAGCTGGGGCTGCCCGGGCGCGTGGTGATCGAGCCGCTCCTGCGGCGCTTCCTGCCCCTGGTGGTCGCGGTCATCGGCCTCGGCGCGGCGGGTCGCGCGCTCGCGCACTGGGAGATC
>JBKPPN010000362.1:0-12830 GCA_046733575.1 Candidatus Methylomirabilota bacterium
TCGAGGTCCCGTTGCGGCGCCACGAAGGCCGGCTCGGGAACCGCCCCGGTGACACCGCCCGCGCGCCGCAGCGCCTCGCGCAGCCGCTCCGTCCAGCCCGCCGCGCGCGCGGCCGCCGCACCGACGGCGAGCCGATCGAGCACCGCCGCACCCGCCGCCACATGTCGGCGCTCGTCGCCGAGACAGCGGCCGAGGATCCGCCGCGTCGGCGGCTCGTAGATGGGATTCGCGCGCGCGAGGTGGGACGCATACACGGCGGCGAGGTGCGGCTTCAGCACGCGGTACACGCCGCTCAGCCGCTCCACCGTCTGGCCCGGCGCGGTCGCGCTCTCGAGGAGGTCGACGAACGCCACGAAGGTGTCGTTCGCAGGCTCGGACTGCTGGGCCGGCGCACGCAGCTCCGGCAGCCGTCGCCCCCACGCGTCCGCATGCTGCGCGCAGTCCCAGACGTGGCGGCCGAGCACGAGCTTCGCGGGCAGCTCGGGAGTCAGCGCGATCCAGCCGCCCATGATCCGCATCAGACGCTCCTCGGCGTAGCGATACTGGCGCACGAGACGCGCGGAGGCCTCGACGGAGAAGTGGCCGGCGAGGCTCCCCTCGGACATGCGGACGCCTAGGCTCCGGGCTCGATCAATAGACGGGGGAACGCTGCGTCGTGCGGACGAGGCGCTCGATCTCCTCGTCGGTGAAGCCCGCGAGACGGCGGGCGTCCTTGGCGATGGAGATCGAGACGACTTCGTGGTGGCCGTCCTGGCGCGTACCGCCGAGGTTGAAGCGCTCGTCGATCGACTCCTGGAATTCGATGGCGCGCTTTCGCCGCTCGGGATCGTCACGAGTGAGCTCGGTGAGCCAGCGCGACCCCATGCGCACGTGCGTGATCTCGTCGGCGAGGACGAAGTCGACGGACCGTTCGATGATCGGATCGCCGATCTTCTTGGCGATGTGAATGAGCTGGTTGAAGACGTCGCACGCCAGTCCTTCCAGACCGCGGTTCACGCCGGCCACGCGGGCGGCGGCGTCCTCCGCGCAGGCGCAGCGCCACAGAATGGTGGTCTCGGGGAACTCCCCGACGTAGCCCTCGAGGTGGTCGAGGAGGGCCAGGTAGATCTCGACGTGGCGCGACTCGTCCCACACCTGACGCGCCATGTCCATCGTGAACTCCCACGGCGCGTCGGGAAAGTCGTAGACGGTGCGGCCCGCGCCCTCCATCGCCTGCAGCTCGCCCACCATGATGCCGTGCACCCGCTCGCGCATCGCCTCCCCGCCCACGAGGCCGGGGAACGGAGGCAATCCCTGCTCCACGCGAAGCTCCGCGACCTCGCGCGGGCGCAGCCGCACGAAGCGGTCTTCACGCGCGAGCTTGTCGTACGCGATCGGCTGGCCCATGACGCGATTATACCCGTGAACGCGACGTCGACGCGGCGCGGCCGGACCCCCGAGCGAGGCTCAGTGCGGCCGCGGCCGGCGCTCGAGGTCGCGCAGCAGCTCGGCCGGGACGACGGCGCGGTCGCCGTGGCGTTCGGTGATGGCGTCGAGCGCCCGTGACAGCCGCTCACGCCGCAGTGCCGCGGGATCGAGCAGTGCCAGCTGACCACGTCCCGGCGGAGTGAACGCGGAGGTCGACACGCCGATCAGGCGGATCGGCTGGGCCAGCGTCTCGCGGCTGAAGAGCCGGTCGGCACGACGGTAGATCTCCAGGCCGTCCTGCGTCGGATCGCCCGTGTGGCGGCGCGTGAGCGTGCGGAAATCGGCGAAGCGCAGCTTGAGGGCGACGCACGACGCGGCGAGCGCGCTCTCGCGCAGCTCGCGAGCGACGCGCTCGGCCTGGTCGCGCAGGACGGCGCGTAACCGGTCCAGGTCCGTCGTGTCGACGTCGAAGGTGTGCTCGGCGCCCATGGACTTCGGCGCTGTCCACGGCGCGACGGGACGGTCGTCACGCCCGAAGGCCAGGTCGTGCAGCGCGTGCCCATGACTGCCGAAGCGTCGCGACAGGACAGCGGCGGGCGCCGCCTGGAGCTGCGCGATGGTCTGGATCCCCATCGTCGCGAGCTCGTTGACCATCACCTGTCCGACGCCCCAGATCCGCTCGACAGGGAGCGGCGCGAGAAATTCTCGTTCCCGCCCCTCGGGGACGACCACGAGACCGTCGGGCTTCTCGAGATCCGAGGCCACCTTGGCGAGGAACTTGTTGGGCGCCAGTCCCGCCGACGCCGTGAGCCCGGTCTCGTCGCGGATGCGGCTCTTGATCAGCCGCGCCGCGTCGAGCGGGTTGCCGAAGAGCGAGCCGGTCCCGGTGAGGTCGACGAACGCTTCGTCCACGGACACGGGCTCCACGAGGGGCGAGAAGCCGGCCAGGACCTGCATGACCTGCCGCGACACGCGCTGGTACTTGTCCATGTCGACGGGGAGGAACACGGCGTGCGGACACAGCCGCGCCGCACGACCGATCGGCATGGCGGAGCGGACGCCGAACGGTCGCGCCTCGTAGGAGGCCGCCGACACCACCCCGCGTCCGCGCGGGTCGGCGCCGACCACGACGGGACGGCCGCGGAGCTCGGGACGATCACGCTGCTCGATGGACGCGTAGAACGCATCCATGTCGACGTGCACGATGGCCCGTGCGCTCACACGCACCCGTCAGGCGGACGGTACGATGCGACGGGGTGCGCGGCTCGAGGGGCGCGTCGCGCGCCTCACGTGATCGGCTCCCCCTCCACCTCCCGCCGCAGCTCGGCCACCCGTCCCTCGAGCACACGGATCCGCTCCAGCAGCTGCTCCATCGCCCGTGCCACCGGGTCGGGCAGGTCCGTCTGGTTGAGGTCGATCTGCCCCTCGACGCGGCGACCGTCACGGTGAGTCACGCGGCCCGGCACGCCGACTACGACCGAGTTCGGCGGCACCTCGCGCACCACGACGGATCCCGCACCGATCCGGCTGCCGTCGCCGATCACGAATGCGCCGATGATCTTCGCTCCCGCGCCCACGACGACGTTGTTGCCGAGGGTGGGATGGCGCTTCTCCTTCTTGAGGCTCGTCCCTCCGAGGGTCACGCCCTGCAGGAGCGTCACGTTCTCGCCGACCTCCGCCGTCTCGCCGATGACGACGCCCATGCCGTGGTCGATGAAGAGCCCGGGACCGAGACGCGCGCCGGGATGGATCTCGATGCCCGTCACGAAGCGACCGACGTGGGAGAGGAACCGCGCCGACGTCGTCCATCCCCGCCTCCAGAACCCGTGGGCGACGCGGTGGATGGCGAGCGCGTGGACGCCGGGATAGCAGAGCAGCACCTCCACGCGCGAGCGCGCGGCGGGATCCCGCTCCAGGACGGTGCGGATGTCACGACGGAGCTGATCAAACATGACACGGCCTCCGCTTCAGCGCGTCCTCGGCGGCCGCGCGCAGGGCGCCTGCCACCACGTCGGCGGCATGCTTGCGATCGTCGGGCAATCCGTCCACGGCCTCCTCGACCTGCTCGGGCCGGAGCCGCCGCAGCGCGTCGAGCGACCACCCCGTGACCAGTTCGCTCGCCGCGCTGGCCGCCGCGATGGTGGGGCCGCAGCCGTAAGTCTGGAACCGAACTTCGCGCGCGCGCCCCTCGTGCACACGCACGAAGACGCGGGCCAGGTCGCCGCACCCCGCGTACTCCCGCTCGCCCACGCCGTCGGGATCGCGCATGAGCCCGGCGTTGCGGGGATTGAGGAAGTGATCGACGAGGCGGGCGCTGTAGCTCATGTGCGAGCGGGCATCGCCTTGCGCAGCTTGGCCACGAGCGGCTCGACGGCATCGACGACGTAGTCGATGTCCTCCGCTGTGGTGGAGCGTCCGAGCGAGTGGCGCACCGCGCCCATGGCCCAGTCGAGCGGCGTACCCATCGCGACCAGCACGTACGACGGCTCGACGCTGCCCGACGTGCACGCCGAGCCCGCCGACACGCCGATGCCTTTCAGGTCGAGGCCCAGCACGATCGACTCCGCCTCCACGCCGCGGAACGAGATGTTCGCCGTGCCGGGCAGACGCTCGGTCGGATGGCCATTGAGCCGCGAATCGGGCACCCGCGTGCGGATGCCGTCCCACAGTCGGTCGCGCAGAGCGGTCACACGTCGCGCCTCCTCCGTCATCACGGACGCGCGGATCTCGACCGCCTTGCCGAAGCCGACGATCCCGGGCACGTTCTCCGTGCCGGCGCGGCGACGGCGCTCGTGGTCACCGCCGTGCTGCACCGACACCATTCGCGTCCCCTTGCGCACGTACGCCGCGGCCACGCCCTTGGGACCGTAGATCTTGTGCGCGGAGCACGAGAGGACGTCGATCCCGCAGGCGTCGAGATCGATGGGAAGCTTGCCGAAGGTCTGCACGGCGTCGACGTGGAAGGCCACGCCGTGCTCGCGCGCGATCCGGCCGATCTCGCGAATGGGCTGGATCGTCCCCACCTCGCTGTTGGCGTGCATCACGCTGACCGCGATCGTGTCGGCACGGATGGCCCGCTTGACGTCGTCGGGATCGACCATCGCGTGCTCGTCGACGGGCAGGTACGTCACGTCGAAGCCGTGCGCCTCGAGCGCCTGACACGTGCGGAGCACGGCATGGTGCTCGATCTGCGTCGTGATGAGATGGCCGCGCCCCTTGGCGAGCGCGAGGCCCTTCACGCCGAAGTTGTCCGACTCCGTGCCTCCCGACGTGAAGACGATCTCCGCCGCCGCACAGCCGAGAAAGCGCGCGATGCGATCGCGCGCGGTGTCGATGCCCTCGCGCGCTTCGCGCCCGAAGCCGTGCACGCTGGAGGCGTTGCCGAACACCTCGCTGAAGTACGGGAGCATCTCGGCCAGCACCTCGGGGTGCACAGGCGTGGATGCGTTGTGATCCAGATAGACGCGACGGCTCATTCCTTGCTCCCTTTTTCGTGTGATGCTAGGCTCGACCATCGTGATTCCTGCAGGGAAAAAACTCGGCATGCTCGTGTCCACGGGGCCCGAGCACAGCAACCACGCCCACGCCGTGGGCCTCTCCCACGCCGCGCTCGACGCCGGCGCCGACCTGTATCTGTACCTCATCGACGACGGGGTGCGTCTCCTCGACGATCCGCGCGTGCAAGCGCTGCCCGCGCGCGGCGCCAAGCTCTTCGTGTGCGCCTACGGGTGCCAGAAGCGCCGCATCCCGCTCACCGAGCACGAGGGCGTGAGCTACTGCGGCCTGGTGGTGTTGACGGACCTCATCAACGGCACCGATCGCTTCATCTCGCTGAACTGACGTCGCGCACGTGCCCGATCCGGTGCTCGTGCTCATCGCCGCCGATCCGCGCCACACCCACCGCGCCAACGAGGGCATGCGCATCGGCCTCGGCATCGTGGCGGGCGAGAACGACGTCACGTTCGTGCTGCGCGGCCCGGGCGTGCACCTGCTCGACGAGGACACCGACGACCTCGTGGATGGCGACGACATCGCGAAGTTCCGCGCCAACCTCCGTCGCCTCGACATCCCGTTCCACGTCGAGGCGTCCGACATACCCGACGACCCGAGCTGGAACGCCGACGGCCATCCCGTGCGACGGCTCACGCGCGCGGACGTGATCGACCTGGTGCGCGCCGCGCGGCGGGTGCTCGCGTTCTGATGGCGCGCGTGCTCCACCTCTGGAAGTCCGGCGCTGACACGCAGCTCGTGGCCGACACCATCGCCACCCAGCTCGACGCGGGCGACAGCGTGACACTCGCCGTGCTCGACGGCGTGCCGCCCGCCACCCGGTCGGGCGTCGTCATCCGTCGCCTCGACGCCGATCTGACGTACCGCGAGCTCGTCGAGCTCATCTTCGGCGCCGAGCACGTGATTCCCTGGTAGCGGCCGCATCACACGTTCCGGAACTCGTCGAGCCACGCCATCTGGATCGCCTCGAGCAGCTTCTCGTTCGAGGCCTTGGGGTCGTCGCGAAAGCCGGGCAGCTCGGTGACGTAGCGGTGAAGATCCGTGAACCGTACGGTGAGCGGGTCGACGCCCGGATGCGCCTCGGCCAGCGCGATGCCGATGTCCTCCGCGTCGCGCCACGTCATTCCTGCACCTCGACGACGACGTCACCCCGCACGACGGCCTGACATCCGAGCCGGGAATGGATGGTGAGGCCGGTCGCCGTGTCGAGCCGGTCTTCCTCGTCCTCCTGCATGTCCGACAGGTTCTCCTCGCCCTGCTTCACCACGACGTGGCAGGTGGTGCAGGCGCAGCTGCCGCCGCAGTTGTGCGGCAGGTCGATGTCGTTCGCGATCGCGATGTCGAGCAGCGACCCCGGCTTGCCGTGATCCGCAAGCGGATACTTCGTGTCGTCCACCTCGACGGTCCGGTTCGCGGGCAGGAAGGTGACCTTGTGCATCGCCATCATGACGACCCCAGGATCTCCTGCGCGCGCTTGCTCCGGACGGCCCCCCGGAGCGCCGTGTCCATCATGAGATCGGCGAGGTGCTCGGTCGCCTTGTTCAGGGCGATGGTGGCGTCCTGGATGGCACCGCGATCGGTCGTCTCCCGCGTCGTCTGCAGGTGCTCGAGCGCGGCCGTGATGCCCGCGCGCTCCTCCGCGGAGACCAGCTCGCCGCCCTGGCGGAGCGCCCGCTGGACGTGCGTCATCACGGTGTCGGCCTCGTTGCGCGCCTCGATGAGCAGCCGGGTCTCCACGTCGGCCTCGGCATAGGTGAACGAGTCCTCCACCATCCGCTCGACGTCGGCGTCCGACAGCCCATACGTGGGGCGGACCTCGATCTCGGCCGCCTTGCCCGTCCGCAGCTCGCGCGCCTGGACATGGAGGATGCCGTTCGCGTCGATCAGGAACGTCACCTCGATCTTGGGCAAGCTGGCCGGCATCGGATCGATGCGCAGCTCGAAGCGCGCCAGCGAACGGCAGTCCTTGGCCAGCTCCCGCTCGCCCTGCAGCACGTGGAGATCGACGACGGTCTGCCCGTCCACCGACGTGGTGAACAGCTCCCGCGCCGTCACGGGGACGGTGGTGTTACGGGCAATGATGACGTTCACGATGCCACCCAGGGTCTCGATGCCGAGCGAGAGCGGCGTGACGTCCAGGAGCAGCATGTTGGTGATCCCGCCGGCCAGGATGTGCGCTTGCACCGCCGCGCCGAGCGCGACGACCTCGTCGGGATTGATCTGGCTGTGCGGCCTCTTGCCGAAGAGCTCGTGGACGCGCCGGCGCACGAGCGGCACGCGCGTGGATCCGCCCACGAGAACGACCTCGTCGATGTCGGTGCCGGCGAGCCCGGCGTCGCGGAGGGCCATGCGGCACGGGCCGAGCGTCTTCTCCACGAGGGCCGCGATGAGCGACTCGATCTCGCCGCGCGTGATCTCGCGCCGGTACGTGAACGTGTCGAACGGGATCGTGAGCACCGTGCGCTCGTCGGCGGAGAGGCGGACCTTGGCCGCCTCCGCCGCGAGTCGTAGCTCCTGCATCGCTTCACCGTCCGACGCCAGGTCGGCGCCGTGACGGGTCCGGATGTCGTCGAGGAGCCACACGACCATGGCGCGATCGAAGTCGTCGCCGCCCAGGTGCGTGTCGCCATTCGTGGCGAGCACCTCGAACACGCCGTCCTTGACCCGGAGAATCGAGATGTCGAACGTTCCGCCGCCGAGGTCGTAGACGGCCACGACGCCCGCCTTCAGACGGTCCAGCCCGTACGCGAGAGCGGCAGCGGTCGGCTCGTTCACGATGCGCACCACGTCGAGTCCCGCGATGCGGCCGGCGTCCTTGGTGGCCTGGCGCTGGCTGTCGTTGAAGTACGCGGGCACGGTCACCACCGCGCGTTCCACCGGCTCGCCGAAGTGCGCCTCCGCGCGCTCCTTCAGCGCGCGGAGCACGATCGCCGAGACCTCGGGCGGCGTCACCTCGCGCCCGTTCACGTCCAGACGCACGATGCCCTCCGCGGGCTTGACGGCGAACGGAAAGTAGCGCAGCTCGTCCTTGACGTCGTCGTATCCGCGCCCCATGAAGCGCTTGACCGAGTAGACGGTCGCCCCGGGCCGACGCACGAGCTGACGCCGGGCTGGCTCACCGACGAGCGTTCCGTCGGGCGTGAACGACACCACGGAGGGGAGGAGGACCTTGCCGTCGTGATCGGGGATCACGCGCGGCAGGCCCGTCCGCTCGTCGACGTACGCGACGAGGCTGTTCGTCGTCCCGAGGTCAATGCCGATGATGCGCGACATGCTCCTGTCCTTCCCCGAGCGCTTCGGTGAGATCCGAGACCACCGTGCGCAGGTACGCCCGCGTGGCCAGCGCGCGCTTGAACGCCTCCAGCGCGGCGGCACGGGCCGTCTCGTCGCCGGCCGCATCCCACGCCGCGCTCAGCGGCCCCGCGAGCCTCCGCTCCGCCTCGACCTGGCGCGCACGCAGGCGTTCCCGCTCCTCGACGAGTCGCGCGCGACGCCCCTCGTCGAGACCGTCCGCCTTGGCCTCTTCCAGCGCCTCCTGGATGTCGAACATCTCCGCGAGCAGCTCGGGCGGCGCCTTGGGCTTCACCGTCGCGCCCTCGCTCGTCTCACGACCTTCCTCCAGGCGTACGAGGTACTCGATGCGCGCGATCGGATCGCGCAGGGCTCGATACGCGGCGTTCACGCGCGCCGACGCCTCCAGCGCCTCCGCCTGCTCGTCGGCGGACGCCTGCTGGTGAAAATCCGGGTGATGCGCGCGCGACAGCTCGTAGAACCGTCGCTGCAACGCGGCGCCATCGATGGCCAGGCGCCGCGGCAATCCGAAGACCTGGAAGTGATCCACCCGTCTCCTCTTCGCTCCCAAAATACGAACGGGCCCTCGGTCGGGCCCGTTCAGTTCATGCGAACGGTCCCGGCTAGGCCGAGAACGACGTTCCGCACCCACACGTCGATTTCGCGGTGGGGTTCACGAACGTGAAGCCGCCGGTGAGGCCCTGCTGGACGTAGTCGAGCGTGGTGCCGTTCAGGAAGAGGTAGCTCTTCTTGTCCACCACGACCTTGACGCCGTCGATGTCGTACTCGCGGTCGTGCGGCGTCTTCTCGGAGTCGAACTCCAGCAGGTACGACATGCCGGAGCAACCGCCTCCCCGGACGCCCATGCGCAGAAACACCTCGTCGCCGAGGTTCTGCGCCGCCTTGAGCGCCTTCACATGCTTCTTCGCGCTCTCGCTCAGCTCCAGTGCCATGCCTCGATCGCCTCCCTATCCCGACGTCGCCTCGGACCCCGTCGCAGCGGACGCCGCGCCGCTCTTCTCCTTGAAGTCGGCGAGGGCCGCCTTGATGGCGTCCTCCGCCAGCACGGAGCAGTGGATCTTCACGGGCGGCAGCTTCAGCTCGTTGACGATGTCGGTGTTCTTGATCTTCCCCGCCTCGTCCAGGCTCTTGCCCTTGAGCCACTCCGTGGCCAGGCTGGACGATGCGATGGCGCTGCCACAGCCGAACGTCTTGAACTTGGCATCCTCGATGATGCCGGTCTCGACGTTCACGCGGATCTGCAGCTTCATCACGTCGCCGCACTCGGGTGCGCCCACGAGTCCGGTCCCCACGCCAGGCGTGTCCTTCGTGAAGGACCCGACGTTGCGCGGGTTGTTGTAGTGATCGACCACCTTGTCGCTATAGGCCATGTCCGTCGCCCCCTTACTCGGCTTTCCAGTTGATCGACTTCAGGTCGACGCCCTCTTTCGCCAGCTCGTAGAGCGGCGACATCTCGCGCAGTCGCGTGACGACCTCGACCGTACGGCGTGCCACGAAGTCGACCTCTTCGTCGGTATTGAACCGGAGCAGGCTGAAGCGGATCGACGAGTGGGCCAGCTCGGTGCTCGCCCCCAGCGCGGCGATCACGTACGACGGCTCGAGGGTCGCCGACGTGCACGCCGACCCCGAGCTCAGCGCCGTTTCCCGGTTCAGGCCCATCAGCACCGACTCACCCTCGACGTAGGCGAACGAGATGTTGAGGTTGCCCGCCAGGCGTCGCTCGGGATGGCCGTTCAGGAACGCCTCGTCCACCTGGGACAGGATCGTGTCCTGCAGCCGGTCCCGCATCTTCGCCAGCCGCGCCGTCTCTTGCTCCATGACCTCGCCGCAGATCTCCGCCGCCTTGCCGAAGCCCACGATGAGCGGCACGGGGAGCGTCCCCGACCGCATCCCGCGCTCGTGACCGCCGCCGTCGATGAGCGGCGCGATCCGCACGCGCGGCCCCTTGCGCCGGACGTACAGCGCACCGACACCCTTCGGCCCATACATGAGATGCGCGGTACACGAGAGGAGATCGATGCCCATCGTCTCGACGTTGATCGGGACCTTGCCGAGGGCTTGCGTGGCGTCGGTGTGGAACAGGATGCCCCGCTCCTTGGCCAGCTTCCCGATGGCCGGGATGTCCTGGATCGTCCCGATCTCGTTGTTGGCGAACATCACCGAGATCAGGATGGTCTTCTCCGTGATGGCCTTGCGCAGCTGCTCGAGGTCGACGAGACCGTCGGCCTGCACGGGGACGTACGTCACCTCGACACCCTGACGCTCGAGTCGGCGGCACACGTCGAGACCCGCGCGTTGCTCCGTGACCGTGGTGACGATGTGGTTGCCCTTCTCGCGGTACATCTCGACCACGCCCTTGATGGCGAGGTTGATCGACTCGGTCCCGCCAGAGGTGAACACCAACTCCTTGGGATCACGCGCGCCGAGCAGCCGGGCGACCTGCGCACGCGCCGCGTCGACGGCGCCCTCCGCTTCCCAGCCAAAGGGATGGTTGCGACTGGCGGGATGGCCGAACTTCTCGGTGAAGTACGGCAGCATCGCGTCGACGACGCGCGGGTCACACGGCGTCGTCGATTGCGCGTCCATGAAGATCGGAAACTTCACTGCCATCGGGTCGCTCTCCTAGGCCTTGATCGCGAAGACGTCACGGACGTCCTCGGCGGCGGTCAGTTCAGCCAGACTCATCGCGTCCAGCATCGAGGTGATCGCCGTCTGGATCTTCTGCACGGGACGGCGGATGTTGCAGCGTTCGATCTGCGGGCACGAGTCGTCCTCGTAGCAGCTCACGATCTTCAGGGGACCCTCGAGCGCCCGCACCACCTGCCCCACCGAGATCGCGTCCGGCTGGCGCGCCAGCACGTAGCCGCCCTTGGGACCGTTCTGACTGACGATCAGACCCTGCTTCGCGAGACGCTGGAGGATCTTGGCCAGCAACTCCGGAGGGATCCGGAACTCCTCGGCGATCTTCTTGGCGCTCACCGAACCGTGAGGCGACTGAACGGCGATATAATGAATCGCCATGAGCCCGTAGTCGGCGCGCTTGGTAAATCGGAGCATTTGTTGATCGAATCCTCTCTTGCCACGAACCAGTATATACCCGACTCAAACGATCGGCGACCGTTTCGGTCGGATTCTCACACCCGCCCACAACTTCTGTCAAGACGGGGATTCAATGAACGATAACAGCGAGTTCACCTCGGATCTCTACACCACCGCCCTCGCCCAGCTCGATCGGGTCGCCAAGCTGATCCAGCTCGACCCCGACGTTCACGAGCGCCTCCGGTTGCCGCGCCGGGCTCTCGTCGTCTCCATCCCCGTCCGGATGGACAGCGGCAAGACCGAGGTGTTCGTGGGTTATCGCGTCCACCACAACACCGTGCTCGGGCCGACGAAGGGCGGCCTGCGCTACGCTCCCGACGTCAACCTCGGCGAGGTGACCGCCCTGGCGATGCTCATGAGCTGGAAGTGCGCCCTCATGGGACTGCCGTATGGCGGTGCGAAGGGCGGGGTCCGCTGCGACCCCCGCAGCCTGTCGATGGCGGAGCGCGAGTCCCTCACTCGTCGCTATACCGCGGAGATCATGCTGCTGATCGGACCCGATCTCGACATCCCCGCCCCCGATCTCGGCACCGACGAGCAGACCATGGCGTGGATGATGGACACGTATTCGATGACGCAGGGCCGCAGCGTCCCGGGCGTCGTCACCGGGAAGCCCATCATCATCGGGGGCTCCGCCGGCCGACGCGAGGCGACGGGACGCGGGATCGTCTACGCGCTCTACCAGGCCGAGCGGATGCTCGGACAGGAGCTACGCGGGAAGAAGGTCGTGGTCCAGGGCTTCGGCAATGTCGGCGGCGTCGCCGCGCGTCTGCTCTGGCGGGAAGGCGCCGTCGTGGTCGGGGTGAGCGACGTGAAGGGCGGAGTCTGGAACCCCAACGGGCTCGACATCCGCCAGCTCGAGGCACACGTGGCGGAGAGCGGTAGCGTCGTCGACTTTCCCGGCGCCGAGCGCGTCTCCAACGACGGCATCCTGGAGCAGCCCTGTGACGTCCTCAGTCCCGCCGCCGTGGGGTCTCAGATTCGCGCCGACAACGCCGACCGGATCAGGGCGACGATCGTGGCCGAGGGCGCCAATGGCCCGACGACGCCGGAGGCCGACGCCATCCTGCGCGATCGCGGCGTGACGGTCATCCCCGACATCCTCGCCAACGCGGGCGGGGTCGTCGTGTCGTACTTCGAGTGGGTGCAGGGGCTCCAGTACTACTTCTGGCGCGAGAGCGAGATCACGTCGCGGCTGCAGGAGGTCATGACGCGCGCCTTCAATCGCGTGTGGTCGCTTGCGAGCAAGGAAGGCACCGATCTTCGCACCGCCGCGCTGATGGAAGGCATCCGCCGGGTCGGCGAAGGCTACCGCGTCCGCGGCCTCTATCCCTGACGAAGCCGGGTCGCCGGCACAGCCGCGGCGCGAAGATCGCGCCGCCTCGGCGTCGAGTGACGTCGACGCGCGGATCAGCCGCCGGTGCGCTGCCAGTGCGTGCGCAGGTGCTCGGCGGCCGTCTCGGGCGGGGTCTCGTTGACGAAGATGCCGCCCACGCGGTTGG
>JBKPPN010000363.1:0-7205 GCA_046733575.1 Candidatus Methylomirabilota bacterium
GTGTGGCCGCGCGGCCGCAAGACCGTCCAGTCGAGACCGGTGGCCCCGCGCCTCGCCAGCCTCGAGGGCAAGACGATCGGCCAGCTGTGGGACGACCTGTTCCGCGGCGACGAGATCTTCCCCATCCTCGAGCGCGAGCTCGGTCAACGGTGGCCCGGCGTGAAGTTCGTCAACTACAGCGTGTTCGGCTCCACGCACGGCAGCGACGAGCGCCAGGTGCTCGCCGACCTGCCCGGCCGCCTGCGCGATCTCGGCGTGGACGCCGTCATCTCCGGGATGGCCTGCTGAGGCAGCTGCACGCCCGCCGTGTTGCGGGCGAGCGCGGTGGCCGAGGACGCCGGCGTCCCGAGTGTGTCGCTCACGTGCGAGGGCTTCGTCACGCAGGCGGCCACGACGTCCACGGGGCTCGGACTGCCGAGCCTGCCCATCGCCATCGTGCCCGGCCACGTCGACGTGCAGACCGCCGAGGAGCTCGAGCAGAACGTCGTCGGCGTCACCGTGGACGATGTCGTGCGCGGCCTCACGATCGTCCCCGAGGAGGTGACCGACAAGGAAGAGCCCGGCTCGGACGACGTCGTCTTCGAGGGCACGTACGACGAGATCAACGCGTACTTCATCGAGCAGGGCTGGAGCGACGGCCTGCCCATCGTGCCGCCCACGGAGGAGCGCGTGCAGGCCTTCCTCGCTCACACGCGCCGCGCCCCCGACGAGCAGCTCGGCGTGCTGCTGCCCGACCGCCGCAGCGCGACCGTGCGCACGGTCGCCGTCAACGGCGTCATGGCGGGCTGCCGTCCCGACTACATGCCGGTGCTGGTCGCGCTCGTCGAGGCGATGGCCGATCCGCGCTACGGCGTCGAGCACAGTGGCAACACGCCGGGCTCCGACACGCTCATCATTGCCAACGGCCCGATCGTCAAGCAGCTCGGCTTCAACTACGAGCAGGGCGCGCTGCGCGACGGCTTCCAGGCCAACACGTCCATCGGCCGCTTCTGGCGGCTCTACCTGCGCAACGTCGCCGGCTTCCTGCCGCACCGCACGGACAAGGGGACGTTCGGCAACACGTGGCGCGTCGTGCTCGCCGAGAACGAGGACGTCGTCCGCAAGATCGGCTGGACCACGATCGCGGAGGACCAGGGCCTCGCCGCCGGGCAGAGCGCGGTCACGATCGCGCGCTACACGGGCGGCGGCGTACTGGCGTGCGTCTTCGGCAGCCGTCCCGAGCAGATGATCCCCTACCTCGCGGACGGCCTGGTGCGCCACGTCGGCTGGGAGCTGATCTTCACGGTCGGGATGGCGACCGGCGCGCAGAAACCGCTCCTCATCCTGACCCCCATCCTGGCCGAGACGCTGGCCCGCGCCGGCCTCAGCAAGTACAACCTGCAGACGCTGCTCTGGCAGCAGGCGCGCATCACCGCGCGCCAGTTCGAGCGCCTCATCGGGGAGTGGACGAATCTCGCGCCCGGCCATCCGCGTCTCGTCGATCTCGTCGCGCGCGGCCGCGCCGCCAGGCTCTACGCGGAGTCGGACGACCCCGATCGCCTCGTCCCCATCGTGGCCAGACCGGACGACATCATGATCGCGGTGAGCGGCGATCCGCTTCGCACGAACGCCTACGTGTTCGCCCACAACGGCATCCTGGGGTACCCGACGAGTCGGGCGGTGCAAGTGCTACGGTAGCTCGAGCGCGCTGGGGCGCGCCGGAGGGAAGGGACCCTCCCAGGTTCCCCCTTCCATGAAATCCGAAGGGCCGGAGACGCCATGCTGAGAGACAAAGCCGCGGTGACGGGTGTCGGGGAGACGACGTACAGCCGGAACTCGGGCAAGAGCGTCATCGCGCTCCAGATGGCAGCCTCGCTCGCGGCGATCGCGGACGCCGGCCTCACTCCGAAGGACATCGACGGGATCGTCGCGTACGGGCCGAGCGGCGTCGTCGCGGAGGACTTCGTCACCAACTTCGGGATTCCGGACCTGCGCTTCTCGGCCACCACGCCGCTCGGTGGCGCGAGCTGCATCGCGGCGCTGCAGTGCGCGGTCGCCGTCATCGCGAGCGGGGTCTGCCGCCACGTGCTGATCCCGCTCGGCAGGAACGGCGCCTCCGAGGGGCGGATCGCCTCGCGCGTCCGCCAGATGCCGCAGTTCCGAGCCGTCAGCGAGTTCGAGATGCCCGTCGGCGCGCTGGCGCCGGCACAGCTCTACGCGCCCATGGCGCGCCGGCACATGGAGCTCTACGGGACGACGTCGCGCCAGTTCGGTGAGATCGCGGTGACGGTACGCCGGCACGCGGGGCTGCACGGCAACGCGATGATGACGGCGCCCATCACGCTCGAGGACCACCAGGGCTCACGCATGATCGCCGATCCGCTGCGGCTGCTCGATTGCAGCCTCGAGAGCGACGGCGCGGCGGCCGTCGTGGTCAGCGCGGCGGATCGCGCGCGCGATCTCCGCAAGCGCCCGGTCTACGTCTCGGGCGTCGCCGAGGGCCATCCGGAGTCGCCCAGCACCATCACGCAACGCGCGGACCTCACCACGCTCGGCACGGCGAAGGCGGCGCCGCGCGCGTTCGCCATGGCAGGGGTCACGCCGGCCGACATCGACGTGGCGGAGATCTACGACTGCTTCACCTACATCGTGCTCTGTCAGCTGGAGGACCTCGGGTTCTGCGCCAAGGGCGAGGGCGGCACGTTCGTCGAGAACGGCGCGCTCGGTCTCGACGGTCGCCTGCCCGTCAACACGCACGGCGGGCTCCTGTCGCAGGCCCACGTCGCCGGGCTGAACCACGTCGTGGAGCTGGTCGAGCAGCTGCGCGGCGAGGGCGGCGCGACGCAGGTGCCGGACGCGGAGGTCGGGCTGGTCACCGGCTATGGCGATCTCGGGGACGGCGCGGTGGCGATCATGCGCCGGGGCTGAGCGATGGCCGACGACGGCTACGCCAAGCCCGTCCCCGAGCCGACGCGTGACTCGCGGCCGTACTGGGACGCGCTCCGCGAGGGTCGTCTGGTGATCCAGCAGTGCGCCGCGTGCGGGAAGCTGCGTCACTACCCGCGCCCGGTGTGCGACGCCTGTTACTCGATGGACGCGACGTGGCGTCAGGTGTCCGGCCGCGGCCGCGTCCACAGCTGGACGGTCGCCCACCACCCCTTCCACCCCGGCTTCAAGAGCGAGCTGCCCTACCTGCTGGTCACCGTCGACCTCGACGAGGGCGTGCGGATGCTCGCGCAGCTCAGAGGCGTCGACGCCGACACGCTGGCCGTCGGCCGGCCCGTCGCGATGGTCGCCGAGCGCGCCACCGACGAGCTGACGTTGCCCGTCTTCGTCGCCGCGTCGTGATGGGCAGCGACTGGTTCACCAAGCAGACCATCGGCTCCTTCGTCGACGAGCGCGCGCGGCGCGACGGCGCGCGCGAGGCTCTCGTGTTCAACGGCCAGCGCTTTACCTTCGCCGACCTCGCTCGGGACATCGATGCCTGCGCGCGCGGGCTGATCGGCCTCGGCATCGCGCCCGGCGACCGCGTCGCGCTGTGGATGACGAACCGCGCGGAATGGGTGCACGCGGCGTTCGCGGTCATGCGCATCGGCGCGATCCTGCTGCCCGTCAACACGCGCTTCCGCACCGAGGACGCCGCCTATGTGCTGGGACAGTCGGACGCGAGCACGCTGATCGTCGGCGCGCGCTCGGGTCCCGTCGACTACCTCGCGATGGTGCGCGCGCTCCTGCCCTCGCTCGGCACGCCGGGCGACGTCGTGCGCGAGGCCCGGCTCCCGGAGCTGCGACGGGTCATCGTCCTGGGGGACGAGCCGGGACGGGGCGTCGTTCCGTGGCCGGCGCTGATCGAGAACGGCACGCGCGTCGGTGCGGACGCGCTGCGGGCGCGGATCGACGCCGTGGATCCCGACGCGACCGTCCTGCTGATGTACACCTCCGGGACGACCGGATTCCCGAAGGGCGTGATGCATCGCCACACGCTGGTGCGCAACGTGATCGATCGGGCGTTCCGCATGGCCATCACGCCGACGGACACGATCCTGAACTACCTGCCCCTCTTTCACCTCTTCGGGTTCTCCGAGGGGATGCTGATGTCGATGATGACCGGCGCGCGGCAGATCGTCACCGAGACGTTCGACCCCGCCGAGAGCCTGGAGCTCATCGAGACGGAGCGCGCGACGATCGTTCACGGCTTCGACACCCACTTCAAGGACCTGCTGGAGGCGCACCGGCGCCGGCCCCGCGACGTCTCCAGCGTTCGCACCGGCATCGCGGCGGCCGGCATGTCGAGCTCGCTCGCCATCGCGCGCGAGGCGCGGGCGCTGTTCGGCCAGCTGCTCTCCGGCTACGGGATGACCGAGATGCTGGCGGGCGCGGCGCTGAGCGCGCTCGACTCGACGGAAGAGCAGTGCACGGAGGCATCGGGTTATCCGGCGCCGGGCTACGACATCCGCGTGATCGACCCCGTCACGGGGAAGGAGCAGCCGACGGGCGTCCCGGGGGAGATCATCGTGCGCGGCCCCATGGTGATGCAGGGCTATTACCGGAAGCCGGAGGAGACGGCCAAGGCCCTCGACGCCGAGGGATGGCTGCACAGCGGTGACATGGGGCTGATGCGTCCCGACGGTCACGTCCGCTTCATGGGCCGCTACAAGGACATGCTCAAGATCGGCGGCGAGAACGTCGACCCCATGGAGGTGGAGGCCTACCTGATGACCCATCCCGCCATGAATCTCGTGGCGGTGGTGGCGCTGCCCGACGCGCGGCTGTCCGAGGTGCCCGTCGCCTTCGTCCGCTGCGAGGCGGGCCACCGGCTCAGCGAGGACGACGTCATCGCGTACTGCCACGGCAAGATCGCGCGCTTCAAGACGCCGCGTCACGTCGTGTTCGTGGACGACTTCCCCATGACGGGCTCGGGAAAGATCCAGAAGGTGAAGCTGCGCGAGGAGGCGCAGCGACGCTTCACGCGTCCGGACGGATGACGGCCTTGCCGATGACGCGACGCCGAGCCAGCAGCTCGAAGGCGTCGCGCCACGCCGCGAGGGGGAACGTGGCGTGCACGCGCGGTCGGATCGCGCCGTCGCTGGCCAGCTTCCACACCGCCTCGTTGTTCTCGCGTCCGCGCTCGGGAAACTGACGTCCGTACTCGCCCGCGCGCAGGCCCATCACCGAGAACCCCTTGATGAGGGGCAGGTTCACGGCGAGCGTGGGGATCCGACCCGACGTGAAGCCGACCACGAGCAGACGACCGTCGAAGGCGATGGCGCGCACGCTCTCGTCGAACACGTCTCCGCCCACCGGATCGACGATCACGTCGGCCCCGCGTCCGCCCGTCAGCGCTGTGACCCGGTCGCGGAACCCGCCCGTCACGTTGACGACCGCGTCGGGCGCGTACTCGGCCTGGATGACGGCCAGCTTGGCGTCGGACGCCGACGCCGCGATGACGCGACATCCGAGCGCCCGCGCCAGGTCCACGCACGCCAGCCCCACGCCGCCCGCCGCGCCGTGCACCAGAACCCACTCGCCAGGCGCCACGCGCGCGCGCCGCACGAGCGCCACGTAGGCGGTGCGATAGGCGGCGCCGTACGCCGCGGCGTGCTCGACGTCCAGTCGCTCCGGCTTCTTCTGCACCAGCGCCTCGGCCACCGCGACGTATTCCGCGAAGGCGCCGATGCGTGAGCCGCCCACGACCACCGTCTCGCCCGGCGCGAACGCGGTGACGTCGGACCCGACCGCGACGACGTCGCCGGCGCCCTCGAGCCCGAGCACGAACGGCAGCGCGGGCCGATGCTGGTACTCGCCGCGTGTCATGAGGAGGTCGGGAAAGTTCACCGCCGCGGCGCGCATGCGCACGAGCACCTCGTTCGCTGCGGGCGTCGGCACGGGCCGCTCACCGATGGCACAGCCCGCGTAGTCCGCGGCGAGCCGATCGACGACGAGCGCGCGCATCACGCGCGCCAGGTCATTGTGCAGGGAGGGGTCCTTCGTGTAGTGATGCGGGGAGAATACCGCACGGCCGGAGGGCTTCGATGGCGAGAAAGCTCGTGGTGTGCTGCGACGGCACGTGGAACACGCCGCGCACCGAGACCAACATCTTCCGCACCTACCGCTTCCTCCGCGAGCGTCTCGGCAATCCCGCCGAGCTGAGTCAGAAGACGGGCGTGGCGACGTGCGGGGGACGCGCAGCCGACGGCAGCGACGTGCTGCTGTTCTACGACCAGGGCATCGGCACGCAGTGGTTCGACCACCTCGTGGGCGGCGCGGTCGGTGTGGGGCTGTCCGACAACGTGCGCGACGCCTACTACTTCCTCGCGCAGAACTTCGTGCCGGGCACCGACATCTACGTCTTCGGCTTCTCGCGCGGCGCCTACACCGCCCGCTCGCTGTGCGGCTTCATCAAGGCCGCCGGGCTGCTGGAGCGGCCGAGCATGAAGGACGTGTGGCGCGCCTACATCGACCTCTACGCCACGCCCTCCCGCGTCGTCGCGCAGCCCCGCGGCTTCAATCCCGACCGCATCCGCACCTGGCTCGTGGAGAAGGCGGGCGACGCGGTGGGCAAGCTCGGCGGCGGCGACGTGGCGAAGCTGCCGCGCCACGCCGGCGTGACGATCCGCTTCATCGGCGTCTACGACACGGTGGGCGCGCTCGGCGTGCCGCTGCCCGCCGCCACGTTCGTCAACGAGCCGATCGTCGGCTTCCACGACACCACGCTGAGCGACATCATCCAGCACGCGGTGCAGGCGCTGGCCGTGGACGAGAAGCGCGGTCCGTACTCGCCCACGCTGTGGACCCAGGCGGCCAACGCCGCCGCGCTGGCCGGGCACAGCGTGCTGCAGGTGTGGTTCCCCGGCGTGCACTCCGACGTCGGTGGCGGCTACGCCGACAAGGGCATCGGCGACATCACGTGGGACTTCATGATGCGCCAGGCCGCCGCCAACGGGCTCGTCATCGATCCGGCCCAGCCCACGCCATCGCTCACGCTGCAGCCCCTGCCCGTGCAGCACGACTCCTTCGACGAGGCGTGGCAGACGCTGAGCAAGAAGCTCAACCTCATCCCCGAGGGTGTGCGCGCCGTCGGCCCGACCACGATCGGACCCAACGGCGAGACGCTGACGGTGGCGACGCGCGTGTGTCTCCATCCCTCGCTCGTGAACCGGATGGGCCAGCGCTGCGTGACCGTCGTGGACGAGGACAAGAACATCCGCCGTGACGCGGAGTACCGC
>JBKPPN010000364.1:0-6295 GCA_046733575.1 Candidatus Methylomirabilota bacterium
CCCCTGGGGATGGCGGCGGAGAGCAATCCTAGCGCGCGCCTCACCAACGTCCCAAGCTTTTGTGTTCCTGTGTCGCGTCGCGAACTGCGGGACCGTAAAAGAGTTGGACACTCGATTCATTGTATCGGGTCGGTGAAGGGCTGCGTGCCGGCGCGCGGCTCGGGACGCGCGCGAAAAGCTCAGTGTATTCGGGCCTGAAACTCCTGGACGATTTCGTGCATGCGTCGTAGGCCGACCATCAGCGACGGCCCCGGTGAGAGCACGTCGTCACCCGGCAATTCGTGCAGCTCGCCGTCGCGCACCGCGCTCACCGCGCCCCACCCGGGCCGCGACGTCAGCGCGTCGCCATCGAACGGTTTGCCGCACCAGGAGACGATGATGATCTCCGGATCGCGACGCACGATCTCGGCGGGATCCACGCGTCGTCCCCTCGCATCCGGCACGTTGCGCAGCTCCGCGAACACGTCGCGCGCGCCCGCGATCTCGAGCATCTCCGACACCCACGCGATCCCCGCGATGGGTGGATCCGGCCACTCCTCGAAGTACACACGCGGCCGATCCGGCCACACGCTGGAGTACTCGCGGATCTGCTTGATCTCGTCTCGCATGTCCTGCACGAGGTGCGTGGCCTCCTCCGCACAGCCCAGGCTCCCGCCGATGACGAGGATCGCGCGCAGCACATCGTCGAGCGACCGTTGATTGGTACACAGCACGGCAACGCCCGCCCCGACGAGATCGCGCACGATGTCCTTCTGGAGATCGGAGAACGCGAGCACGAGATCGGGACGCAAGCCGAGAATCTTGTCGAGCCTGAACGTGGTGAACCCGCCCACGCGCGCCTTCTCGCGAACCTCGTCCGGTCGGTGCGCCGTCCCCGGCACCCCGACCACGCGATCCCCCGCCCCCACGCGATGCGCGATCTCCGCGGTCTCGGACGTCAGGCACACCACGCGCCGCGGAAAATCGATCGCGGTCTTCCCGTACATCTCAACGACGCCCGCACGGAAGGCGCGGGGACGCGAACACCGGATCGCTCCTCACCCCTGGTAGACCTCGCGCTTCGCGATGCTCCGCTGGAACTCGAGATACGAGGCGCGCGTCATGGGCGGCTTGGCCTTGGCGAGGACCTCCCGTGCCGCCCCGGCGTTCTCGGCGAGGAGGTCGATGACCATGGCCGCGAGCGCCTTCGCGGGCGCGACGTAGGCGAGCGACTGATCAGCGATCTCGTAGTCCGCCGCGTGCCCGGTGCCCCGCGCGCCGCCCATGTACGGGTGCAACACCGGCATGACGTGACTGAGATCGCCCATGTCGGTGGAGCCCGTGCGATGGCCGACCTCCCGGTAGTGCTCGGCGCCGATCAGCCCGGTGGCGTTCGCCTTGAACAGCGACGCCATGCTGGCGTCGCACGTCATGGGGAGATAGCCCGGCAGCGTCTCGATCTCGACCTGCGCGCCCATGGCGAGCGCGCCCGCCTTCAGCGCGCGGTCGACCTTGGCGTTGGCGTCGAGGATGGCCTTCACGCTGCGACCGCGCACGTACGTCTCGATGCGCACGTCGGCGGGGATGACGTTCACCTGCGAGCCGCCGTGCGTGATGATGGGGTGCACGCGGATCGTGTCCTCGTCGCGGAAGGTCTCGCGCAGCGCATTGATGGCCACGAGCGCGATCTGCGCGGCGTAGAGCGCGTTGACGCCGAGGTGCGGGGTCCCGCCCGCGTGGGCCGCCTTGCCGACGTAGCGCACCGTCTTCACCACGCAGCCGTTGTTCGACGCGGGCACGCCGGCCTTGCCCTCCTCCACGCGCGGCGTGGTGTGGATCATCATCGAGAGGTCGACGTCGTCGAAGTGACCGAGGCGCAGCAGCTCCGGCTTGCCGCCCAGAAACTCCAGTCGACCGGCGCGCGCCTGCTCCACGCGCCACGCGATGTCGCCGTACTCCTCGGCCGGCACCGCGAAGAACGCCACCTTGCCGGAGAGCTGATCGAAGGCCTTGGCGTCCATCAATCCCATCGCGGCGCCGAGCAGGCCGGCGACCTGCGCGTTGTGACCGCACGCGTGGGCCGCGCCGGTGTCGGGATCGGCCTGCGGATGCCCGCTCACGACGAGGGCATCCAGCTCGCCGAGCACGGCGAACGTCGGCCCCGCGCCCTTGCCGCCCTCCGCGTCCGCACGGACGCCGGTCAGCGCGAGGCCGGTCTTCGGGGCGAGACCCAGTCCGCGCAGCGTCTCGCTCACGAGCGCGGCGGTCTTCACTTCCTTGAACCCGAGCTCCGGATGCCGGCGGATGGTCTCGCCGATCCGGATGATGTCGGTGGAACGCCGGTCGATGGCCTCGTAGACGCGCTGCTTCAGCTCGGTCTTGGTCATGGCACTCGCTCCTTGACGAAACGATCGGGCAGGAACTCGTCGATGGCAAGCGCGGGCCGGCCGCCCAGGATCCACGCCGTCATGAGGCGCGCCGTGATCGGCGCGAGCAGGATGCCGTTCCGGTAATGCCCCGTCGCGACGACGAGGTTCTCGACGCCGGGCCACGGTCCCAGCACGGGCAGACCGTCGGTCGCCCACGGACGGAATCCGCACCACGCGCGCGTGATCGGCAACCCGGCGAGCGCCGGCACCAGCGCGATCGCCTTCGCGAGCAGGTTCCCGACGCCCGCCGCGGTCACCGCGCGCTGGAATCCCACGCGCTCGACGGTGGCGCCGATGAGCAGCTCTCCCGACGGTCGCGGCATGAGATACAGGTCGTCGAAGTGGATGCAGTGCCGGAGGACCGGCGGGACGTGGGCGAGCGCGACCATCTGGCCGCGGCGCGGCTCCATCGGCAAGCGACCGCCGAACGACGCGACGAGCTCGCTCGTCCACGCGCCCGCCGCGAGCACCACGCGGTCGCCGTCGATGCGATCACCGGCCGCCACGACACCGCGCGCGCGACCGTCCTCGACGACCACGCGGCTCACCCCGCAGCCCGCGCGGATGACCACCCCCGCGCCCACGGCCGCCTGCGCGTACGCGATGGTGAGCCGCTGGTTGTTGATCCAGTGGTCGCCGCGCACGAACATCGCGCCGCGGATCTCGCTCGACATCGCGGGCTCGTGCGACCGAAGCTCGCCCGCATCCCAGGCCTGGATGCCCAGCTCGCGACTGGTCTCGAACTGCGAGCGCGACTCCGCGCGTCGCACGTCGGAGGCGTCGGCGAGCGGATGGATCGTGCCGCGCGTGACGTACTCGACGTCGATGCCGGTGCGGTCGCGGAGCTCCGTTGCCACGTCGGGAAACAGGCGCCAGCTCGCGAGCGCGAGATGCGAGTAGTGAGTGACGTGCGTGTCGGCCAGCGCGGAGAGGAACCCGGCCGCCGCGCCGGACGCCTCGGCGCCCGGCGTGTCGCGCTCGAAGAGCGTCACGGCGCAGCCGGCCTTGGCGAGCTCGAAGGCGGTGGCGCATCCGATGATGCCGCCGCCCACCACGATGACCTTCACGCCGTCCCGATCCGCGCGGACGGCGTCAACTGGTCCAGTCGGGGACGCCCTCCAGCGCCGCCGGCGCGGTGGCGTAGAGCTTCTTGCTGATGCGGCCGGATCGATAGGCGAGACGACCGGCCTCGACGCCGAGCCGCATCGCGCGCGCCATGCCGGCGGGATCGCGCGCAGCCGCGATGGCCGTGTTGACGGCGACGCCGTCGCACCCGAGCTCCATCGCGATGGCGGCGTCGGACGCGGTACCGACGCCCGCGCTCACGATGACCGGGATCGTGACGCTCTCCAGGACCAGCTTCAGGTTGTACGCGTTGCGGACGCCCGCCCCGGAGCCGATCGCGGCGCCGAGCGGCATGACGGCGGCCGCACCCGCATCCTGGAGGCGGCGCGCGACGAGCGGATCGTCGCTCGTGTAGGCGAGCACGGTGAACCCGTCGCGCGCCAGCGTGCGCGTGGTCCCGATGAGCGCTTCGACGTCGGGGAACAGCGTGCGCGGGTCGCCCGTGATGTCGAGCTGGATCATGTCGCCGACGCCCGCCTCGCGGGCGAGGTATGCAGTGCGGATCGCCTCGTCGCCGGTGTACGAGCCCGCTGTGCTCGGCACGATGGTGTAGCGCTTGACGTCGATGTGATCGAGCAGCGAGTCGCCCGCGCCGGGCACCGTCATCCGTCGCATGGCCACGACGACGATCTCCGCGCCCGATTCCTCCAGCGCGTCGCGCATCACGTCGTGGGAGGAGAACTTCCCCGTGCCGACGAGCAGACGCGACGCGAACTCGCGTCCACCCAGGACCAAGCTGGTGTCGATCACCGGGATACCATACCATCCGCGCATGCCCGACAACGTGACCCTCCAGCGCGACGGCGTCATCGCCACCGTCACCCTGAATCGCCCGGACCGGCGCAACGCACTGAGCGACGCGATGCTCACCGATCTCGCCGTCGCGTTCACCGAGCTGCGCGACGACGTGACCACGCGCGTCGTCATCGTGACGGGCGCGCCGCCGGTATTCTCGGCCGGCGCCGACGCCGGACTGAAGAGCTCGATGTCCGACGAGGAGAAGCGCGCGCAGTTCGCCACGCGCAAGAGCCAGTTCCGGCGGCTGTTCGAGCGCGGCAACACGGTGCTGGAAAATCTCGAGCAGACGACGATCGCGATGATCAACGGCCACGCCGTCGGGGGCGGCTGGGGCCTCGCCCTCGCGTGCGACTTCCGCATCGCCGCGGCCGAGGCGCAGCTCTGGATCCCCGAGGTGGATCTGGGCGTACCCCTCGGCGTGGCGACCACGACCCGGTTCGTGCGGCTGGTGGGACCGGGGCGCGCCAAGGAGATCATCATGGGCTGCCAGCGCTACTCCGCGGCCCAGACAGAAGCGATGGGTCTCACCCACCGCGTGGTTCCGGGTGCCGACCTCGCGAAGGTCACGCGCGAGTGGGCCGAGCGCTTCGCGGCCAAGCCGGTGCGACCCCTCGCCGAGATGAAGGCGCGCATCAATACCATCGCGCGCGCCGCGATGCCCGAGGTCAACGCGATGACCGAAGGCTTCCTCGATCGTGGCTGACGGCGCGGCCGCCGCCGGCGGCATGCTGGCCGGCCTCCGCGTCCTCGACTTCTCGCGCGTCATCGCCGGTCCGTACTGCGCGATGCTGCTGGGCGACCTCGGCGCCGATGTCGTGAAGGTCGAGCGGCCGGGGCGCGGCGACGACCTGCGCGTCATTCGCAGCCGGAACGGGATGAGCGCGATGTTCGCGGCGGTGAACCGCAACAAGCGCGGCGTCGCCATCGACCTGCAGCACGCGGACGGCGCGCGCGTCGCGTTCGAGCTGGCGCGCCGCGCCGACGTCGTCATCGAGAACTTCCTGCCCGGCGTGGCCGACCGCCTCGGTCTCGGCTACGCCGCGGTGAGCGCGGCGAATCCCGCCGTCGTCTACGCGTCGGTGACCGGCTTCGGTCAAGGCGGCCCCACCGCCCAGCGTCCGGGCTACAACCTCATCGCGCAGGGCATGAGCGGACTCATGGCCATCACCGGTCCGCCCGGCGGGGAGCCCACGCGCGTGGGCGGCTCGGCCGCCGACCTGGCCACCGCGTACGTCGCGTTCGGAGCGATCAACGCCGCGCTCGTCCACCGCTTTCGCACCGGCGCCGGACAGCACCTCGACGCGAGCCTGCTCGCCTCCGCGATGGCGCTGATGCCCGATCCCGTGGCGCACTACTTCGACAGCGGCGTCCGACCGGGTCGACTCGGAAACCGCAACCCGACGCTCACGCCGGCGGAGTCGTTCCGCACCCGCGACGGACACCTCATCGTGGTGATCATGAACCCCGAGCAGTGGGATCGGTTCTGCATCGAGCTCGACGATGACGTCCTCCGCCGCGATCCACGCTTCGCCACCAACGCCGACCGGCTCGTGAATCACGCCGAGATGCAGGCCCGCGTCGAGGCCGCCCTGGCGCGCGCGACCACCGCGGAGTGGGTGACGCGGCTCGAGAAGGCCATGGTCGCGTGCGGCCCGATCTACGAGTTCGACGAGGTCTTCGAGGACCCGCAGGTCAAGGACCGCGGGCTCCTGACGCAGGTCGCGCAGCCGGGATTCGGCGACGTGCGCATGCTCGCCTTGCCGTCAAAGCGTCTCGCACACCCGCGACCATCCGCCGTCCCGCGCCGCGCCTGGGCGAGCACACCGCGGAAGTGCTCATCGAGATGGGGCTCGCGAGCGACGAGGTCGAGCGCCTCGCTGGCGCGGGAGTGGTCGCGCTCGCCAGCTGATTGTTCGGCTCTTGGCGCCCGCATCTTCCGCTGGCACTTGTACTCGTCTTGTGTT
>JBKPPN010000365.1:0-10149 GCA_046733575.1 Candidatus Methylomirabilota bacterium
TCCGCGCCGCCGGCGCGGTGGGCGACGATCGGCTGCAGCGGCAGAGCCAGGGCGTCGTCGTCCCGGACTCGTTCACCCACGGCAGCTCCGCGCAGCGCGTGCGCTGGTTCAGGACGGGCTTCGACCGCGGCGACGTCGCAACCTGCGACACGTTCCGGACGCGGGAGCTCTAGCTGTGGAGTCTCACCAGGTTGTCCGCAGAGACAAGCCGGGTGATCGGGGGCTGGCCGCCGGTCGCGGTGTGCGGGCGATGCCAGTTGTAGTGATGAAGCCAGGCGCTCAGGGCGCGCGTGCGTTCTTCGGAATGACGATAGAGACGGACGTACGCCCATTCGAGCAGCGCCGTCTTGATAAAGCGCTCGGCCTTGCCGTTCGTGCGCGGCGTGTAGGGACGGGTGAAGAGCTGACGGATGCCGAGGCGGTGACATGTCCGGGCAAAGCGTCTGGAGCGGTAGCAGGACCCGTTGTCCGTCAGGACTGCGGCGATGCGCACGCCGAGGCGCCGCAGACCGCGGACGGTCCGTACGAGGAACCCGGCGGCGGTCCCGCCCCGTTCGTCGGGCAGCAGCTCGCCGAACCCCACGCGCGAGTGATCGTCGATCGCCACATGAGCGAACTGCCAGCCGGCCCCCTCGACGCTGTCGCGCCGATCGCCAGTGATGCGATGACCAGGTCGGACGATCCGCGCCAGCTTCTTGATGTCGAGGTGCACGAGTTCGCCGGGGTGCTCGCGCTCGTAGCGCCGCGACGCAAGCGGCACCTCGAGCACTTGCAGGCGCGACCAGCCGCAGCGGGCCACGATGCGGCCGACCGTGGCACGGCTCACCCCGACGACGGTCGCGATCTCCTTGAGCGTCAACCGATGGCGATGGCGCAGGACTTTCACGCGCAATTGCATCGCCGGCGGCGTGGCGTGGGGACTGGACTGCGGCCGCGAACTGCGATCCGTCAGGGGTTCGCCGGCGCGCGCGCGGGCCACCCACTTCCGTACTGTCGCATCCGTCGTGTGCATAGCGTCCGCCACGGCGCGCGCCGATTCCCCACGTTCGATCACGCGTCGCACGGCTTCCTCTCGACCTCGCACCGTAAGTGGGGCATTGTCATGGATGTTCATCCGGGTCTCCCTTCGCGAGAGGTCTGGTGTTTGGCGACTTCAGACTCCCTCGAAAAGGCCCGGATGGACAACCTACCTGCGGACAACGTCCTGAGACTTCACAGCTAGCGTGGACAACCTCTTCGTCGGTCTGCCCGCTCGCGCGCTCGACGAGCTCGTCGACGTCCTCGTGGAGACAGCGCAGGTGCGGCTCGAACGGATCGTGTCGACGGCGCATCGCACGCCGGCGGGCCAGTGGTACGACCAGGAGACGGACGAGTGGGTCGCCCTGCTCTCGGGCAGCGCCGGTCTTCGCTTCGAGGACGACAACGACGTCGTCGTCATGATGCCCGGCGACTGCCTGGTGATTCGCGCCCGTCGTCGGCATCGCGTGGAGTGGACCGATCCCGACGGGCCGACGGTCTGGCTCGCCCTTCACTACCCGTCTCGCGGCACCAGCTGACGCCACGGGGCTGAACGCCGCGAGTCGACGGCCCGACGTCGGTCTAGGCGCGCAGCTTGAAGCGCTGGATCTTGCCGGTGGCGGTCTTCGGCAGCTCGGGCACGAAGTCGATCCAGCGCGGGTACTTGTAGGGCGCGATCTTGTCCTTCACGAAACCCTTCAGCTCGTCGGCGAGCGTCGCCGACGCCGTGTGCGTGTCCTTGAGGACGACGAACGCGTGCGGCTTGACGAGCCGATCCGTGTCCTCGCGTCCGACCACCGCGGCCTCCAGCACGGCGGGATGACGGATCAGCGTGCCCTCGACCTCCACGGGCGAGACCCAGATGCCGCCCACCTTGAGCATGTCGTCGGCGCGGCCGCAATACCAGAAGTAGCCGTCCGCGTCCTCGTAGTACTTGTCGCCCGTCTGGATCCAGGCGCCGAAGAGCGACTCGCGCGTCTTGTCGTGCTTGTTCCAGTAGTACGCCATCACGGAGTCGCCCTTCACGCGCAAGTTGCCGATCTCGCCCTGCGGCAGCGACTGGCCCGCATCGTCCACGATGGCGGCCTCGTACCCGGGCACGGGCCGGCCGCTCGATCCCGGACGCGCGGCGCCGGGACGATTCGAGAGGAAGATGTGGAGGATCTCCGTGGTGCCGATGCCGTCGATGATCTCGACGCCGAAGCGATCGCGCCAGCGCGTGTAGATCTCGTCCGGCAATGCCTCGCCGGCCGAGACGCAGAGCCGGAGCGACGAGAGGTCGTAGCGCTTCTCCGCGTCCTTCACGGCCAGCATGGCCGCGTAGAGCGTCGGCACGCCGAAGTAGAGCGTGGGGCGGCGTCGGGCGATGACGTCGAACACGGCCTCGGGTGTCGGTCGGTGCGGGAACAGCACGGCCTGCGCGCCGACGCTGAGGGGAAAGTAGTTCGCGTTGCCCAGCCCGTACGCGAAGAACAGCTTGGCCGCGGAGAAGCAGCGATCGTCGGGACGGATGCCGAGCACCTGCCGGCCGTAGGTCTCCGCGCACACGACCATGTCGTGCTGCAGGTGCACCGCGCCCTTGGGAAATCCGGTGGAGCCGGACGAGTAGAGCCAGAACGCCGCGTCGTCGCGTGACGTCGGCGCGGCGTCGAGCGTCGACGACGCGCGCGCCACGCGGTCCTCGAAGCCGAGGTGTCGGCCTGGGGCCGCGCCCGCGACCAGCACGTGGCGCAGGTGTGCGGCGTCGTCGAGCACGTTGTCGACCTCGGCGAGCAGCGGCGCCGACACGACGAGGACCTTGGCGCGACTGTCGTTCAGGAAGTAGAGGTAGTCGGCCGCGCGCATGAGCGTGTTGACGGGAATGGGAACGGCCCCGATCTTGATCGCGCCCCAGAACGTGCCCACGAACTCCGGCGCGTCGAGGCACAGCATCAGCACGCGGTCTTCCATCTCCACGCCGAGCTCGCGCAACGCGTTCCCGGTGCGATTCGAGAGGTCGAGGACGTCGGCGTACGCGAGGGTGCGGTCCTCGTAGACGAACGCCGGTCGCGCGCCGCGGCCTTCCGCGACGTTGCGGTCCACGAAGTACGTGGCCGCGTTGAACTGCGCGGGCAGCATCTCGGACGCGATCATGCTGGCACCTGCCTTGCTGCAACGAGTTCGTTCGGAGGAGTGAGGGTCATGAAACCTCTCGTGATCGTACTGCTCGCCGCGCTCGTGGCCGCGGGAAGCTGGACGGTCCCCGCGCTCGCGCAATCCAGCTCCGCGCCCACCCCCCGCAACGATTCGAGCGCGGCGCCCGCGACCCGAGACGGCGGCACGCCCGGACACGAGGCGCCCGCCGCATCTCCCCGCACCGCCGAGGTCCAGAAGATCCTGGGGATGCGCGCATCCACGCTGATCTTCGCGGCGGCGCTCGTGTTCTTCATCGCGGTGCTGTTCGCGGCCGAGATCTCCCGACGCACGCCGCCGTATCGGCGTACGGATATCGATCCGCGCCAATAGCCCTTGTCGTCCTTACGCCCTCCCGGCGGCACATCGCTTGCTGGTCAAGGCCTCCAGGAGGGCCAGTGATGACAAGGCAATCGCTCATCGCGCTCGTCAGCGGATTCGCACTCTTCGGCCTGGTCGCCAGCACCGCTTCGGCGCAGGCGCCCGCGTCGACCCCCTCACCGCCTCCGTCGGCGTCGCCCTCGGCGCCTGCCGACAACGCGGCGCCTTCAGCGAAGTCGGCGCCGGACCTCAAGGCCGACGTCAAGACCGGCAGTCGTGAGACGACGGTGCAGTCCCGCAGCACGGACGCCGACCGGGGCGACAGTCCTTCCGCGCTCCCGCGCGCCGCGGCGGAACGCACCACGATCTTCGGGCTGAACCCCACGGCTGCCATCGTCATCGGTGGCGCACTGCTGCTGATCGTCATTCTCGCGATCGTGGCGATGGGCCGTGGCACCTCGACGACCACGTACATCGATCCCGACCGGGACCGCAGGCTCTGATGACGGACGTCACCACGCGACCCGAGCCCGACAGCCCGGTGAAGCCGGAGGATCCGGCGGAGCTGGCCGAACCGGCCGGCCCGCCGAATCGGCCGAAGCCCGAGTCGCAGCACTCCGGTCCGTTTCCGATCGTCGAGCCAGCGGAACGGGCCTGATGATCACCGAGGGGGGCCGTCGCGGCCCCCCTCACCGGTCTCGACGTGGTCGTCGCCGCGCCCCGCACGAGACGTCGGAGAATCCTCGTCAGCGCCGGCGGCGCGACGTCCGCTTCGGCGCCGCCGCCCGAGTCTTCGCCGCCGTCGCGCGCGACGACGTCGCGCGCGAGCTCCGCGACGGCCGACGCTCCCGCACCGCGATCGCCTCGATCTCCACGCGCAGCGACGGCAGCACGAGGCCACTCACCACCAGCAGCGTGTTCGGCGGATACACGCCGGTGGGGAAGTGCGTCGGGTACGCCTGCTTGCGTGCCTCCATGAAGGCGGGAATGTCGTCGCGGCTGACGAGGAAGGTCTGCAACCGCACGATGTCCGTCATGGCGCAGCCCGCCGCCTCCAGGACCGACTTCACGTTCTCGAGCGCCTGTCTCGTCTGACTCGCGACGTCGTCGCCCGCCACCGAGCCATCCGCACGCACGCCCGTCTGTCCGGCCACCACGACGAGCTCACCCGCGGGAACGATCACGCCGTGCGAGTACATCCCGAGCGGGGCGCCGAATCCGGACGGGACGATCGGCGTCGGCTTCATGCGTTCACGCCGCGGACGTAGACGAAGTCGATGGGCTGGCCGTTGATGCCCCGCGCGGGCGGCGCGATCCAGTTCGCGAACCTCCCCGGCTCCGTCACCGGCGTCATGAGGCTCCCGATGTAGGCGCGGTCGGCATCGGTGGGCAGCCAGTCGCCGCGTCGCGCGTCCCACTCCGCCTGGCTCACCACGCGGCCGTCCGGCGCGACTCTGACGTCGGCGAAGTTGCCGATGGCGCGATGGAATGCCCGGTGCGGGAGCGTGAGCTCGAAGTCGATCCCGTGGCGCCGGATGATCTCGTTCCAGCGATTGACGCCGCGCTGGCAGTCCGCCACGTAATCGTCCCGCAAACGCTCGTTGAGCGACGCCAGGGCGGGCTCGTCACGCTCGACGATCCGCTCACCGTCGAGCGCCGTGATCCGGTAGACGGCGTCCTTCAGCAGGTGGTCGTCGTCCTTCTTCGTCTCCTCGAAGCGACCCTTGAGGCCGCCCGTGTAGAAGTTGGCGGCGTTGGTGGAGATCTCCGAGCCGAACAGGTCGAGCGAGACCGAGCAGTGGAAGTTGAGGTACTTCTGCAGCGTGGGAAGGTCGATGGCGCCGTGGCGTCGCACGTCGTCCGTGCGGTGCTCGCGCATGATCTCGCACGCGCGCTGGACCACGCGCCCCACGCCCGTCTCGCCCACGAACATGTGGTGCGCCTCTTCCGTGAGCATGAAGCGACACGTCCGCGACAGCGGGTCGAAGCCGCTCTCGGCCAGGCTCGCGAGCTGATACTTGCCGTCGCGATCGGTGAAGTAGCAGAACATGAGATAGCTGAGCCAGTCGGGCGTCTTCTCGTTGAAGGCGCCCAGGATGCGCGGCTTGTCGGAGTCGCCCGAGCGCCGCTGCAGGAGCGCCTCGGCCTCCTCGCGGCCGTCGCGGCCGAAGTAGGCGTCGAGGAGATAGACCATGGCCCAGAGGTGCCGTCCCTCCTCGACGTTCACCTGGCAGATGTTGCGCAGGTCGTAGAGCGACGGGCACGTGCGCGCGAGGTGATGCTGCTGCTCGACGGACGCCGGCTCGGTGTCGCCCTGGGTGACGATGAGGCGACGCAGCGTGGCGCGGTACTCGCCGGGCACCTCCTGCCACGCGGGCTGGCCCTTGTGCTGGCCGAAGTTGATGCGACGGTCGGCCTCGGGCTCGGCGAGGAAGATGCCCCAGCGATACTCGGGCATCTTCACGTACGCGAACTGCGCCCAGCCCTGCGGGTCGACGCTGATGGCGGTGCGCAGGTACACGTCGTTCGCCTGGATCCCGGCGGGCCCGTTCTCGTTCCACCAGTCGAGGAACTTGGGCTGCCACTCCTCGAGCGCGCGCTGGAGGCGACGGTTGTCCTTGAGGTTGACGTTGTTCGGGATCCGCTCGAGATAGTCGACGGTCGCCATCACACTCTCCTCCGGTCGAATTGGCTGCGCTCGCCGGTGCCGTAGACCTGGAGGGCGCCGTGCGCGCCCACGGCGTTGGGCCGCTGGAAGATCCAGTTCTGCCACGCGGAGAGCCGTCCGAAGATCTTCGTCTCGAGCGTCTCCGGTCCCCCGAACCGGAGCGACGCCTCCATCCCGGTCAGCGCGTCGGGCGAGAACGCCGTGCGCTCCTCGACGGCGACGCGCACCTCGTCCTCCCAGTCGATGTCGTCCGGCGTGAACGTCACCAGCCCGAGCTCGGACGCCGCGGCGGCGTCGAGGTCCTCGCCCACCCGTCCCTTCAGATCGTCCACGCGGCCGGGCTCGTCGAGGAACCGACTCGCAAGCCGGCTCAGCCCGTTCGGCATGGGATAGGCGCCGAAGTTCAGGCTCGTGAGACGCATCGTCGGCGCGGGTCGATCGTCGCCCTCCCGCTGACCGTCGAGCATGTAGCTGCGGTCCGCCGCGAGGGCCAGCTCCAGCAGCGTCCCGGCGAAGCACGAGCCGGGCTCGATGAGCGCAAAGATCGAGCGTGACGTCACGTCCAGGCGCTTGAGCGTTCGCTTCAGGTAGAGACGGATCTCGCGCACCAGCCAGTCTCCGGCGTGCTCGGCGAGCAGGCGATCATACGCCTCGACGACGTCCGCCCGTCCTGCCGTGCGCAGGAGCCACACGCCGATCTGCTCCTCGTTGGTGCGGAGGTGGAGCACGAGATCGTCGAGCTCCCGCGCGAGCGCGAGCGGCCAGAAGCGCGTCCCGCGCGCGTGGATGTCGGCCGCGCTCGCGGGTGCACCGTCGTCCGGCGCGCGCACGGTGATCTCCGCCACGCCGCGACCGCGGTCGATGGCGCACGTCACGTAACCGTAGGCGATGTGGTCACTCTCGATGGTCCGCTGGAGCGGCTCGAGCACGATGCCGCGCGCGTCGGCAGGCCGGTCGCTGCGTGATGCCAGATCCGCGGCGCGGGCTCGCACGGTCTCTTCCAGCTTGCTGCGCGGCACCACCTCGTCGACGAGCTTCCACTCCACCGCGCGCTTGCCCTTCACGCCCTCCTCGACAGTCGAGAAGAAGTCGGCGCGGTCCCGGCGGACGTGACGCTTGTCGACCAGGCGCGTGAGCCCACCCGTGCCGGGCAGCACGGCGAGCAGCGGCACCTCGGGCAGCGCGACGGACGTGTTGGCGTCGTCGGCCATGACGATGTGCTCCGTGGCGAGGGCCAGCTCGTAGCCACCGCCCGCGCACGGCCCGTTGATCATCGCGACGTACACCTGGTGCGATTCCGTGGACGCGTCCTCCATCGCGTTGCGCGTCTCGTTGGTGAACTTGCAGAAGTTCACCTTCCACTGATGCGTCGACTGCCCGAGCATGCGGATGTTCGCCCCGGCGCAGAACACGCGCTCCTTGCCCGATGTCAGCACCACGGCCCCGACCTCGGGGTGCTCGAAGCGCAGCCGCTGGATCGCGTCGTAGAGCTCGATGTCGACGCCCAGGTCGTACGAGTTCAGCTTGAGCTCGTAGCCAGGCCGCAACCCACCGTCCTCGCGCACGTCCATCGTGAGCGTCGCCACGCGGCCGTCGATGGCGAGCTTCCAGTGCTTGTAGCGCGAGGGCTCGGTGCGGAAGTCGACGGGGGGTCGCGGTGTCGTGTCGGTGATGGTGTCAGCCATCGTGTCGTCCTATCCGAGGATGACCCAGAGGGCCCGGGCCGTCTTCGTGCCGAGGTTTTCCCATCCGTGCGCGGTGCCGCCGTCGAGGAGCGCGCTGTCGCCCGCCTCCATCTCGTGGCGATCGCCGCCGTAGTGCAGCGCCACCGTGCCGTCGAGCACGTAGAAGAGCTTCATCTGGCCGGGCTTGATCACGACCTTCTCGGTCGTCACCCCGCGCGACCGCGGCGCGAGGGTCGACACGACGCCGCGGATCTTGCCGTCGAAGAGGCCCGCCCCGAGCACGGCCCAGCGCTCCGACGTGCCGTCGAAGGACACCACGGGATAGTCGCGCTTGCGCGTCACGTGGACCTGGCCCGGGGGCTGCCCGTCGAAGAGCGAGGCGATCGGCACGCCGAGCGCCGCGGCCAGCTTGCCCACGGTGTTGAGCGAGGGGCTGAGCCGGCCCGACTCGATCTGCGAGACCATGCTGGGCGCCAGGCCCGCCTTCTCGGCGAGCTGGCGCTGCTGGAGCGCGCGCTCCGCCCGCAGGGCCCGGATCCGTTGGCCGAGGGCGGAGCTCACCCGATCTCCTCCTCGACGCGTGGACTGTCGTGGAGCCCCGCCAGGTGTCGGAGCGCGCGCGCCACGAAGACTCGCGTCATCCGCTTGCGGTACGGATGCGTGAAGTCGGTGTTGTCGAGCGGCCGGGACGGTCGCGCGGCGAGATCCGCCACGCGCTCGATGACCTCCGGCGTGAGCCGCTCGCCGACGAGGGCGCTTGCCGCCTCGGGCGCCGGGCGTGGCAGCGAGGCGACCGCGCCGAGCACGATGCGCGCCTCTCGCACGACGCTGCCGTCCTGCTTGACGGCGACGGCGACGCCGAGAACGGGGAAGTCGAAGGAGCCGCGGCGCCGCAGCTTCATGTACGCCGACCGCCAGCCCTCCGCGGGCGGCAGCGCAAAGTCGACGACGATCTCGTCGCGACGCTTGGCGAGATAGTCGATGCCGTCGTCCTTGAAGAGCGCCTCGACGGGAATCGTGCGCTCGCCGCTCGGTCCCACCAGGCGGGCCAGCGCGCCGAGACTCCAGAGCACGGGCGCCGTGTCCGACGACGACACGGCCCAGCACCGCGGACTGCCCGGAGCCACGAGGCAGATGTCGCCGTCCTTCTTCATGCAGAAACCGATCGACTTTCGCCAGTGATACGACTGGTTGTAGTAGTTGCACCGGGTGTCGACGCAGACGTTGCCGCCGATCGTCCCCATATTGCGAAGCTGCGGCGACGACACGAGCCCCGCCGCGGTCGCGAGGGCCGGAAACGCGGTCAGGACGTCGGGGTGCGTGGCGACGCTGGAGAGCGTGAGCCCCGCGCCGATGGTGAGCCCCTCACGCGCGGTGCCTCGAACACCGTGCAGCTCACGAATCCCCGATATTCCGACCAGCACCTTCGGCTCGAACTGACGGCGCTTCATGTTCGGATACAGATCGGTCCCGCCCGCCACGAGCATGGCGTCGTCGCCGTGCTCGTCCATCCACCGCGCCGCCACGTCGAGCGTCCGCGCGGGCAGATACGTGAACGGCGGCAATCGCATCATGGAAGCGTGGCTCTGGTGCTCGCGTCGGAGCATCGGTGAGCACGAGCGAGGTGCCCGCTGGCTCCCTTCATCGCCCGCTCTCCTCGCGATCCGCGAACGGCCGCACCGCGACGGCGTCGGCGGGTTGACCGAAGGCGCTCTCGACCACGAGTGGCTCCTTGAAGGTGAAGAGCGGGATGCGCTCGGGTCCGATGCGCGCGGTCTTGCCCTGCGCCTTCAGCGCGAGGGCGCGCATGATCTTGTCCGGCGTGATCGGGATCTCGTCGATGCGCACCCCGATGGCGTGGTGGATCGCGTTGGCAATGGCGGGAATCACCGGCAGCAGCGGGCCCTGTCCCGCTTCCTTCGCGCCGAAGGGGCCTTCCGGATCGTCGGTGTCGACAAGGATCGTGTGGATGTTCGGCGTCTCGAGCGTGGTCGGGCTCTTGTAGTCGAGCAGCGAGGGCGTCTTGTGCAGGCCCTTGCGGAACACCTGCTCCTCCATCAATGCCTCGCCGATGCCCATGTAGATGGAGCCCTCGACCTGGCCCTCGACCAGCAGCGGGTTGAGCGCGCGCCCGATGTCGTGCGCGATCCACACGTCGTCGAGCACGATCTCCGCGCTCTCCTCGTCGACGGTGAGCTCCACCACGCACGCGGAGTACGAGTAGCACGGCGACGGACCGACGCCGCCGCCCTTGTACTTCCCCGCCCGTTTCGGCGGCGCGTACGA
>JBKPPN010000366.1:0-5484 GCA_046733575.1 Candidatus Methylomirabilota bacterium
GCGTGCGGACGATCCTGGCCGCCCGCGAGGTCGTCGTGCTGGTGAGCGGCGCCGCCAAGCGCCGGGCGCTGGAGCAGATGATGCGTGGCCCGGTGACGTGCGACCTACCGGCGTCCATCCTGCAGAAGCACGCGCACGCGATCGTGCTCGCGGATCGCGCCGCGATCGACGATCACCGAACCGCGAGGGGATGAATCCGGAGGACAGCATGCTCTACCTGATCTACGGAGTCGACGGCGTCGACGCCGACCGCATTCGCGCGACGACGCGCGCCGCGCACCTCGCCTACCTCGAGCGCCACCGTGACATCCTCGTCCTCGGCGGCGCCACGCTCGCCGACGACGACGCGACGCGCACGGGGAGCGTGCTGATCATCAACGTTCCCGGGCGCGCGGAGGCCGAGGCATTCGCGCGCGACGAGCCGTTCCGCAAGGCGGGACTCTTCGCGCAGTACACCGTCACGCGGATGCGCCGCGGTCAGTGGAATCCCGACGCTGCGCCGAAGAGCGCCGAAGGCCACTGAACACCACCCCGCGACAAGTGTCGGGCGTGACGACCGAGGTCTATACTTTGCGAGAGACACCATGGTCCGGTGGTTGACGGCCCTGCTGCTCCTCGCCACGTCGCTGACGCTGGCTCCGCTCGCGCAGGCGACCACGGTCGATCCGAACTGGAGCGGCTTCTACGACGACGCCGACTTCGACGATGTCATCCTCGCCATCACGTCCGCGGTGGGCGTGGTGGACTCGCAGACGCGGCCCGATCCCGGGCTCGGCGCTCCGGTCGTGGAGCGTCACGTGGCGGAGGCGCCTGACGTCCTGCCGTTCGTCCCGCCGCGCGTCCAGCACACCCGCGCGCCTCCCGATCCTCGCCTCCCGTCGTAGCTGAACGCCGCCTCGCGCGGCGTTCGTGTGGAATCACCGACTCGAGGCCGGCGCCCTGCGCGCCAACGCCGGGGTGCCTCGATCGAAAGGAGACGTCCATGATGCGCATCGCCGGACTGATCGCGCTCATGCTGACCACGATCGCGTTCGTCAGCGCCTGCAGCTCCTCCATGATGGAGGGCCCGACGCCGCGTCCCGCCAGCAGCTACCGGATGGGCCCGAGCGGCGCGCCCGGCGAGCTTCCGCCCGGCGTGTACTAGCGACTGAGGAACACGGGGGCGCGACGCCCCCCAAACCGTCGAGGCCCGGAGACGGCGCGGCTGTCGTCGCTCGGGCCAGGACCCGCAGCGGCCCGGGGACTCCCGTCCCCGGGCCCTCATCTCATCGAAGGAGGTTGTCCCATGTTCGGACTCGGCACCCAGGAACTGCTCGTGATCCTCGTCATCGTGATGGTGCTGTTCGGCGCGCAGCGACTCCCCGACATCGCGCGCGCCCTCGGCACCAGCGTCAAGGAGTTCAAGAAAGGCGTGAGCGAAGGCGACGAACACCCACGGTCGCCGTGATCGCGAGCGATCTGGCGACGTCCCGACGTCCGCGTGGGCTCAGCCACCGATGCGACGAGGCGCGACGGCCGTCAGACGGCCGTCGCGATCTCACCGTTGCTTCATTTCTTGTCGTCGTTGGCGATCGTGCCCCGCCCGCGCGCCGTCGCGATGGTGGCGTTGCTCGCGCTGCTCAGGTTCACGAAGAAGGTCTCGGGCGATTCCTTGACGTTGTCGCCGTTGACGGTAACGCTCAGCGTCTGGATCGTCGTGCCGGGCGAGAAGGTCAGCGTGCCCGATGTCGACGTGTAGTCGGTCCCGGCCGTGGCCGTGCCGTCGGCCGTGTCGTATTGGACGGTGACGGTCTGGCCGCTCGGCGCGGACAGCGTCACCGTGAAGCGGGCCGCGGTCGTCGTGCCCATGTTGCCCTCGGTGACGGTGACGTTGTTGATCGACAGCGCCGGCAGGTCATCGTTCACGATCGTCCCCTGTCCTTGCCCATCGGCGATCGTCGCGTTCGACGGCACGCTGAGGTTCACGAAGAAGGTCTCGTTCGCCTCGCTGCGTGTGTCGCCCGTCACGGCGACGGTGACCGTGCGGCTCGTGACGCCAGGCGCGAAGGTCAGCGTCCCGGACGTCGCCGTGTAATCGCTCGCGGCGCTGGCCGTGCCATCCGCCGTGGCGTACTGCACCGTCACGGTCTGGGGGCTGGACGCGGAGAGGGTGACCGTGAAGACGGCGAGCGTCGTGCCCGTATTGCCCTCCGTGAGGCTGACGTCGTTGATCGAGAGCGCAGGAAGCGTGGCGACGGGCGCTCGGCCGACCGCATTGAGCACCGCCTGGTTGATCGCGTAGACCGTCCCGTCCACGCCGATGACGGTCGGCGTGTACGCTTCACCGATCCCGGCCGACAACCTCACCGCTTGCGAGAGCGTGTTCGTCGCGAGGTCCCAGCGATACAGCTTTCCGTCCTCACTGTTGACCATGACCGACTTCGTGGCGGGGTCCACGGCCGCGGTGTTGATGCACCACTCGCGCACGGCGCTGGGGAACTGCGCGGTGTGATCGGGATCGGGCGTCGGCCCCGCGATGGTCAATACCTCTTGCATCACGAGAAGGCCGCCGGAGGATGCGTGTCGCTCCACCATCGTGGCGTTCGGATCGAGCACGGCCACCTTGTTCACGCCGTCCCCCCCGTCGAAGCCGGCGTAGTTGTTGTACTTGGTGAAGATCAGGTACGTGGAGGCGCCGTGGTACGACGGCACCATGGACGCGGGCACCACCGACGGCGTGCTGTCCCACCCGAATGCACCGGGCGTCTTGGTCTGCGTCAGGTCGCCGGAAAAGTGCAGCATCCAGCCGCGCGAGCCATTGGAAGGACTGCCGAGGACGCCGTAGTACACGTCGCCATCGGGACCGACCATCGGCGACGCGGAGCTGTCGTCGGTCACCACCGCATTGGTGGCGCCGCCGTTTCGCGGATCCTTCAGGGCCACGCGCATCACCACGCCGGGCGACGCCTGCTTGAGCGCCAGGGTCGCGGCGTCGAGGCCGACGAGATAGGACGGCCCACCACCCGTGACGACGACGTACAACGTCTTCTCGTCACTGCTCAGCGCCGGAGCGGCCTGATGTGGCACGACGGTGACCGTCGAGTCGCCCCCCGACGCCGCCGTCGCCGAGATCCAGGTGCCCGTCCCGTCGGACCCGATGCGCGCGATGCCACTCTGCAAACCGAGCGGCGCCGTGCCGGTGGTGCGGAATCCGAAGTAGATGTTGCCCGCACTGTCGGCGGTGATGGGCGTGTCGACGAAGACCGTCGCGTTGAACGTCGCGGCAGTCGCCGTGTAGGCGGAGAACCCGTAGAACGCGAGCTGGCCCGGCGGAGCGGCCGCGCCGGAGTCGACGTTGTCGCGGTAATAGACCGTGCCGCCGGCGCCGGCGAAGTACACGCGATTGCTCGACGTCAACACGGGTCCATAGCTCAACGTCCAGTGGTGCGGCGGCAAGGCGTAATCGGTGTCCAGTGACCAGATGGGCGCGCCATCGCTCCCCCGGCGCGCCTCGACCCGGTAGCTGCCCGTGCTCGTGGTCTTGACCGGGACGATGACCGTATTCGCGGCCGTCACGAGCGGCGTGCCGTAGTGGATCAGGATGGTCCCGGACGGCACGGCGAGGTCGACCGGGGTCGTCCAGCGAACCGTCTCCAGCGCCTGCGACGGCACCGCGGACACCGCGGTGTGCTGGGCGTTACCACCGTACGTCGTCCACGCCGCGTGCGCGATCGTGACGTGAAGGAGTACGAGCGAGACGAGCGTGACGGCGGTGAGCAGACGTACGGTCACGGCCGTGCGGTACCGGGGGGCGTTCATGTGATCTCCTGAGCGAGCAACGTACTGCTGCGGGCGGTGAGCGGGACGGTAATGCACCCGTCACGTTTCGCACAAGCGAAAACGGACGGAGACGCGCGCTACATCTTCATCGGGGAGCGCGCGCGCACGACATCGATCTCACGGCCACTCGGAATTGTGAGCGAGCCGGTCCAGCAGCATCCGTGTCCGGTGGGCGCTGTCGCGGAAGGCCTGCGCGATGCCTTCGTAGAGCTTGGCCTCGCCGGGGTCCGCCATGGCCTTCTCCTCGTGCTCGGCAGCGTGGTGAAGGCTGCGTTCGAGATGCTCGCGCAGCTCGCGCTCGACCCAGAGCGCGTCGGCCTCGCGCGAGGCCGACGACGCGACCAGCGCGATGAGGTCGCGTTCGATGCGGCGGAGCGGAACGCTCGCCGAGCCGAGCTGGTTGATCAGATCCCGGATACTGAATGTGGCATCGTCCATCGATCCGCCACCCAGCTCGCGCAGCCTACGTGGCCTGACGACGCCACGAGGCGCTGCCTCGTCGTCCTTCGCCGAGCGTCGGCGCTCGTGAGTCCTCCCCTCTGGATTGCGTCCCCCGCCACGCCCGCCCGCGGCCCGGGCGGCGTGACGGTGCATCGGCGCTGCCGAACGTCTGCGGGTTCTACGACGCCTGCGGCAGCGAGTTGAGGCTGTTCGCGATCTTGTTGATGCCGCCGGTGAGCGCGTTCTGCAGCACGCCGTTCGGGCCGAAGACCGCGAGGGCGACGACGGCGAGCACGGCGACCACCACGATCCACTCCACCATCTCTGCGCCCTTCTCGTTCCGGACACGCGCGAGCATCCCGGTGATGATCTCGACCATGATCAAGGTTCCTTTCTGGCCTGCATGCCTCTGCCAGGGGGCAGGACCTCTCGGGTTCGAGCCCGCTCAGCATAGGAATACGAGGCCGCCCTCCACAATAGATGGGTGGTTCTATAACCAGAGTGGGGGGCCGCGCCCTCTGTGGTAACGTCGTCGGCCTTGAACGCTCGTCTCCGGAATGTGCTGCTCCTCACCCTGACCCAGGCGACCTCCTCGACGTCGGTCACCCTCATCGCCGCGGTGGGGAGCCTCGCGGGCTACGCGCTGGCCACCAACAAGGCGCTCGCCACGCTGCCCTCGACGATGTCGGTGATCGGCACCGCGCTGAGCACCATCCCCGCGTCGTTGCTGATGAAGCGCGTCGGGCGCCGCGTCGGGTTCATGACCGGCGCGGCATGCGCCATGGCGGGCGGCCTCATCAGCGTCGCGGCGATGGCGCGCGGGCACTTCTGGCTGCTCACCGCGGCCGCGCTGCTCCTGGGCGTGTCGGTGGCATTCGCCCAGCAGTACCGCTTCGCCGCGGCGGAGACGTCACTGCCGGCGTTCCGTAGCCGCGCGATCTCGTTCGTGCTGCTGGGCGGTCTGGCCGCGGCGTTCTTCGGGCCGGCGCTGGCCCGCGCCACGGTGCAGCTGTTCGACGTCCGGTATCTCGGGGCGTATCTCTGTGTGCCCCTGCTCGGCGTGCTCACGTGCGCGCTGCTCGTCGGACTTCGGATGCCCGCGCCGGCCGAGGAAGCCGTGCGCATCGGAGGCCCGGCGCGGCCGATCCTCGAGATCGTGCGTCAGCCGATCTTCATCGTGGCGGTGCTCGCACAGATGATGGGTCAGGGTGTGATGAACCTGCT
>JBKPPN010000367.1:0-5142 GCA_046733575.1 Candidatus Methylomirabilota bacterium
GCGTGGGGGGACGCGACGGCGTCGCCGCGGCGTCGGACGTCCCGGAGCCTGTCGTCGCGGGCGGCGCCGGTGCGCCGAACCGGATCGTCAGGACCTGGTCGGTGGGATACGTCAGCATGCGACCGTCCGCCTCGATGGCGACGAAGGCCGGCGTGGCCTGCTGCAGCTTGCCCTCGACGCGCTCGCCGTTGCGCAGCTCCACCACGTCGGCGCGCGCCGCCGTCCCCGTCAGCACGAGGGCGGCGGCGAGCGCTCCGACGAGCGCGCGCGCGGTCACCTCCGCGTGAACACCGGATTGTCGACGGTGTCCACCATCGACGCGTCGCCCTCGGTGGGAAGGCGCTCGGCGAAGTTCTGCGCGCCATCGATGTCGTCGCCCCACACGGCGCGGGGGAGCTCGTACAGCACCTCGATGCCGTGACCGTCGGGATCCGAGATGTAGACGCTGTGGGTCATGCCGTGGTTGATGCGGAGGTGGAACGGGACGCCCTTCGCGCGCAGGAAGGCGAGCTGCTGCAGCCACGACTCGCGATCGGGCCACGTGATCGCCACGTGATTGATGCCGACGCGGCGAGGGGCGAGGCTCCACGTCTCGTCGTCCTTCCCCGCGTCGCCGCCGGCCACCTCGCACAGCGCGATGTCGTGGTGGCTGAGCTCACCCGACTCGTCGATGCCGCTGTAGAAGCGCATGCGCACGGGCGGACGACCGGGCTTCGGCTTCAACTCCGCCACCTGACGAAAGCCCATGATCTCCGTCCAGAACCGATGCGAGACCTCGAGGTCGCGTACGTTGAGCACGACGTGGTTGACGCCGCGCGGAGTCACCGCCTGCTTCGGCGCGACGGGAAGCTGTTCGCTGGCCATTGGGTTTGTCCTCCCGTCACGATCCTAGCAGGCGGCGGGAACACCCGAGGGCTCCGCAAGAAAGTCCGACCAAGCCCGGGGCCACGATTTGACTCGTCCCCCGAGTGCCGATAGGGTCGTCCGGTCATGAGGATCGGCTTCCATCTCACCCCGTTCTGGAGCCCGACGGACCGCACGCCCACGCAGATCATCGACGAGGCCATCCTGGTCGTGGCCGCGGCGTCGCGCATGGGCTTCGCGTGGGTGTCGATCGGCCAGCACTGGCTCTCGCATCCTACCGTGTGGCCGCAGCCGTTTCCCATCCTCGCCCGCCTCGCCCCCGAGTCCGGACGCATGCGGCTCAAGACGTCGGTCCTGCTCCTACCCATCCTGAATGCGGTCGACGTGGCGGAGAACGTCGCCACCCTCGATCACATCAGTCACGGCCGCGTCGACGTCGGCGTGGCCATCGGGTATCGCGAGACGGAGCTCGCGACGATCGGGCTTGGGCGCAAGGACCGCGTGCCGAAGCTCGAGGAGTCGCTCGCGCTCCTGAAGCAGCTGTGGAGCGGGGAGGACGTCGACTTCAAGGGCCGCTACACGGTGGCGACCGGACGGATGGGGTTCCGGCCCTACCAGACCCCGCATCCGCCGCTCGAGATGGGCGCGCAGAGCGTGGGCGCGGCGCAGCGCGCGGCCCGGCTGACCGACGGCGTGTTCTTCGGGCCCCAGGTGGCGTGGACCGACATCGAGCGCCTCCTCGGCGTGTACCGCGAGACGCGCCGCGCCGAGAAGCTCGGCCCGGGCACCGTCTCGGCGTCGCGCAGCCTCATCGTCGGCAAGGACAAGGCGGCCGCGGCGGCCGCGGCGAAGGCGTATCTCGAGAAGACGTTCACGATGTACCGCACGTGGCAGATGCAGGAGTCCTCGATGGTCGAGCTGCAGCTGAGCCCGGAGACCTCGCTCGACGCGTGGACGGTGAACGGCTCGCCCGCCGACTGCGCCGAGACCATCCGCCAGGCGTCAGCGAGGGGTCTCGACGGCATCGGCTTCACGATCTACAGCCTGCCCCGCGAGGTGCGCGCCCGGATCGAGTACCTCCAGATGATCGCCGAGGACATCCTCCGTCCCGTCGGCGCCCTCGCGCCCTGAGCCTCCTGCGGCCGTTCGAGCTTCATCGCCCGACGACGGTGGCCGAGGCGTCGAGCCTGCTCGCCCGCCTGGGACCCGACGCGCTCCTGTACGCCGGCGGCACGGAGGTGCTGCTGCTCCTCAAGCAGAATCTCGTCCGCGCCGAGCATGTCGTCGATCTCAAGAAGATTTCCGGGCTCGCCGAGATCGGCATGATCGACGGTCGGCTCACGATCGGCGCGACGGTGACGCACCGGACGGTCGAGCGCTCGCCGGTGGTCAGCGAGCACTGTCCGACCCTCGCCAGGGTCGCGCGCCACGTGGCCAACGTGCGCGTCCGCAACGTGGGCACGGTCGGGGGCAATCTGGCCTTCGCGGACCCGCACAGCGATCTCGCCACCGTGGCGCTCGCGTTCGACGCCACCGTCACGCTGACCTCGGCGCGCGGCGCCCGGACGCTGGCCCTCGACGACTTCGTGCTGGGGGCCTACGAGACGGCGCGCGATCCCGACCAGATCCTCACCGCGGTCGGGCTGGTGCCACCGTCTCCGCGCACCGCGGCCGTCTACGTGAAGTTCGGGCTGTACGAGCGGCCGACCCTCGGCATCGCGCTCACCGCGACGCTCGGCGCGTCGCGCGAGGTCGCCGATCTCCGACTCGCGGTCGGCTGCGTCGGCCCGCGGCCCGTCCGCGTGCGCGCCGTCGAGGATCGCTGGCGCACCGTCTCGCTCGACGACCTCGGGGCGCGCGCGGACGAGGTCGGCACGGCGGCCGCGCGCGACGTCGACGTCATGGCCGACCTGCACGGCTCCGCCGAGTACAAGCGTGACATGGTGCGCGTCTTCACGCGTCGCGCGGTGGCCGCCGTCGTCGCTCGGGGCCGCGACCTTCTCGCCACGACACCCACGCGAGGCCCGGCCGCGGGGCGCGAACGATCGACGTCGCGCGCCCGGACATACGCCCATGCCGACGTCGTTTAGCGTCGAGTTCGGGCTCAACGGCGCGTCGGTGCGCCTCGACGTGCCGGCGCACGCGCTGCTCCTCGACGTGCTGCGCGATCGCCTCGAGCTGCGCGGCGCCAAGCGCTCGTGCGACATGCAGGTCTGCGGCGCGTGCACGGTGCTCGTCGACGGTCTGGCCGTGAGCGCGTGCACCTACCTCGCCATCGAGGTCGACGGCCGCGACGTGCGCACCGTCGAGGGGCTCGCGAACGGAGACGAGCTGGATCCCGTGCAGCAGGCCTTCATCGACCACGCCGCCGTGCAGTGCGGCTTCTGCACGCCGGGCATGCTCATGACGAGCAAGGCGCTGCTCGCCGACGAGCCGTCCCCCGACGTCGAGCAGGTGGGGCACTACCTGCGCGGCAGTCTCTGCCGCTGCACCGGCTATCGAAAGATCGTGGAGGCGATCCTCGCCTCCCGCGAGCGCAGCGTGACGTCGTGACCTCCCGTCGCCTCACCACCGTCGGGCAGTCGATCCCGCGCGTCGACGCGCGGGACAAGGTCATGGGGCGTACGCGCTACGTGAGCGACATGGTCGTGCACGGCATGGCGCACGCGCGGCTGCTGCGATCGCCCTACGCGAGCGCACGGCTGGCCCGCGTCGACGTGGCGCGCGCGCGCGCGCTGCCCGGCGTCCTCGCCGTGCTCACCGGCGCGGATCTCACGTGGTGCGATCCGTATCACGGCCCCGCGTTCAGGGACCGTCCCGTCCTCGCCATCGACGTCGTTCGCCACGAGGGCGAGCCCGTGGCCGCCGTGGCGGCCGTCGACCAGGCGACCGCGACAGCGGCGGTGGATCTCATCGATGTCGAGTACGAGGACCTGCCCGCCGTCACGACGCTCGAGGACGCGCTCGCGCCGGGCGCGCCCCTCGTGCACGCGGGCGAGGCGCTGGCCGGTCACTTCGCCGATCTCTCCACGCTCAAGCCGATCAAGGGCACCAACGTCTGTCACCACTTTCACTACGAGCGCGGCGACCTCGCGGGGTCGTTCGCGGACGCGGATCTCGTGCTCGAGGAGACGTACCGCTTCCCCCGCGTGCAGCACTTCTCGATGGAGCCGCACGCGGTCATCGCGACGTGGGACGACGCGGGCACGCTCACGATGTGGGCGTCCACGCAGAACCCGTACTCCGTCCGCGTGGAGCTCGCCAAGATGTTCGGCGTGTCGCTGGCGTCGATCCGGATCGTCGTGCCGCCCCTCGGGGGCGGATTCGGGGGGAAGACGTACGCCAAGCTCGAGCCGATCACCGCCGCCATCGCGCGCGTGGCCCGCCGACCCGTGCGTCTCGTGGCGTCCGTCGAGGACGCGTTCCGGATCGTGCGCCGCTGCGATGCCCGCGTGACGTTCCGGGTGGGATTCCGACGCGACGGCCGCCTCACCGCGATCGAGTGCGCCGCGGACTTCGACGTCGGGGCGTACGCCGACATCGGCCCCCGCATCATCCAGAAGGGCACCTACACCGCGACCGGGCCCTATCGCGTGCCCGCCGTGCGACTGGACAGCCACGCCGTCTACACCAACACCACGCCGGGCAGCGCCTTCCGCGGCTTCGGGGTGCCCCAGCTCGCGTGGGGGCTCGAATCCATGCTCGACGTCGCGGCGGAGCGGCTGGGGCACGACCCGGTCGGGCTGCGCGCCCAGAACCTGCTCGCGCACGGCGAGGAGTTCGCGCCTGGCGACACCCCGGTCGACGGCAAGTTCGAGGAAAGTCTGAACCTCGCCGCGGCAGCCATCCAGTGGACCGAGCAGGCCGCCGATCGCGCCAAGGGCGTGGCCATGATGATGAAGGCCAGCATCGGCCCGTCAGTCTCCGAGGCGATCGTGCGTCTGCACCCGGACGCCAGCGTGACGGTCCTCGCGAGCACCGTCGAGATGGGACAGGGCGCACGCACGGTGATGGCGCAGATCGCGGCGGAGGTGCTGGCCGTCCCGGTGGCGCAGGTCACCGTGCTCACGCCCGACACCGCGATGACGCCCTACGACCAGACGACCAGCTCCAGCCGCTCGACGGTCATGACGGGACGCGCGGTGCAGGAAGCGGCCGAGGACGTGCGCGACCAGCTCTTCCGGATCGCCGGAGACCATCTCGGGGCGGCAGGAACCGCCGTGCCGCGCAGCGAGCTCGGCGTCGCCGACGCCGCCGTGGTCGCAGGCAGTCGGCGGC
>JBKPPN010000368.1:0-6412 GCA_046733575.1 Candidatus Methylomirabilota bacterium
GAGGATGCGACCCCGGCACCCGACGCCGTGAAGTCGCCACCGCGCGAACCCATGGCGCCGTCGACGCCGTCGCCGTCGACCGGAGCGGAAGGCCAGGCTGCTCAGGAGGCGCGGACGTCGCCCGCCGACGGGCGAACCGCCATGGTGCCGCCGTCGGGGTCGCCCGGCTCGTCCGGCGCACCGGACATGCGCACCGCGCTTCGTCGCGGCTCGGGGGCGGGAGGCCTGAGCGAAGGTCGCGGCGGCATCGAGGGTGAAGCGATCCCGCTCGACTCGCGGGATCCGCGCTACAGCGACTACCTCGACCGGATCCGGCGGATGATCAAGGAGAAGTGGGGTTATCCCTGCATCAAGAACGGCGCGACGCACGAGTGCGAGTACAAGAGCGCCGTGCTGGTGATCGAGTTCGGGATCGCTCGCGACGGCAAGGTGCCGTTCGTCACGATCCGGCAGACGTCCGGCTTCCAGATCTACGACGACTACGCCGTCAACGCGATCAAGTTCGCCCAGCCGTTCCCGAAGGTTCCGGACACGATGGGCTCGCGCGCCGGCGTGCCGATCGTCGCGACGTTCAGCTATCAGGTCGACACGTCGCTCGTCAATCTTCTCCGCTAGTTAGACTCCACTTCCCTTGACAGTCCCGAAGAGCGGCGTGTAGGATGTCGGGTACTCTGAATAGGCTCGTAGCTCAGTGGGAGAGCGCCTCTCTGACGCAGAGGAGGTCGGCGGTTCGAAACCGCCCGAGCCTACCATTCCCCTCACTCCCGGACGGTAGATGTGGCCGACGCTGAAGAAGATCGACACCTCAAGCTGACGGGCGAGTTCGACTGCGACCCGTCGCCGCTCGCGACCGTCCGGCACTCGACGTCTCACGTGATGGCTCAAGCGGTGAAGCGCCTGTTTCCTGACGTGAAGGTCGCCATCGGTCCCGCGATCGAGGACGGCTTCTACTACGACTTCGCGAAGGCGACGCCGTTCACGCCCGAAGACCTCGCCCGCATCGAGGACGAGATGCGCGCGATCGTGAAGGGCGATCACCCGTTCGAGCGACAGGAGATGTCGCGCGCGGATGCCATCGCGTTCTTCCGCGACCGCGGCGAGCCCTACAAGGTCGAGATCATCGAGGGGCTGGACGTCGATCGCGTCTCGCTCTACCGGCAGGGCGACTTCATCGATCTCTGCCGGGGGCCGCACGTCGCGTCGACGGGGAAGATCAAGGCGTTCAAGCTCCTGTCCTCGTCGGGCGCGTACTGGCGCGGCGACGAGAAGAACGCGATGCTGCAGCGGATCTACGGCACGGCCTGGCTCACCAAGGCCGACCTGGACCAGTACCTGTGGCGCGTCGAGGAAGCGAAGAAGCGCGACCACCGGAAGCTCGGTCGCGAGCTCGACCTGTTCGAGTTCCACGACGTCGCGCCTGGCGCGCCGTTCTGGCTGCCGGGCGGCATGGTCCTCGTCCGCGAGCTCGAGACGTTCGCTCGCGAGCATCTCGATGCGCGCGGCTACGTCGAGATCTCGACGCCGATGCTCGTCAACAAGAAGCTCTGGGAGCAGTCCGGGCACTGGCAGCTCTACAGCGACAACATGTTCAAGGTCGAGGTGGAGGAGGAGATCTTCAGCCTCAAGCCCATGAACTGCCCGGAGTCGACCTACGTGTACCGGCGCGCGGTCCGCTCGTACCGCGATCTGCCCATGCGGCTGTCGGAGATGGGGCGGTGTCACCGGAACGAGCGGTCCGGCACGCTGACGGGGCTCGTGCGCGTGCGACAGTTCACGCAGGACGACGCGCACATCTACGTGCGTCCGGACCAGCTGCAGGCCGAGATCACGGATCTGCTCGATCTCGTGCGCGAGTGGTACGCCACGTTCGATCTGAAGCCATCGTACAAGCTGTCGACGAAGCCCGAGAAGGCGCTCGGCACGGACGAGCAGTGGCAGACCGCAGAGTCGGCCCTGCACGACGCCATGAAGGCCAACGAGCTCCCCTACGAGCTGAACGAGGGCGACGGCGCCTTCTACGGGCCGAAGATCGACATCTACGTCCAGGACGCGCTCGGTCGACAGTGGCAGATCGCCACGATCCAGGTCGACCTGACCATGCTGCCCGAGCGGTTCGCGCTGGAGTACATCGACACGGACGGGCAGCCCAAGCGGCCCGTGGTCATCCATCGCGCGATCTTCGGGTCGTACGAGCGGTTCATCGGGCTTCTCGTCGAGCACTACGGCGGCGCCTTCCCGACGTGGCTCGCACCCGTGCAGGCGCGCGTGATCCCGATCAGCGAGAAGCACGCGGAGTACGCGCGCAGCGTGCACGCGCGGCTGCGCGCGGCGCGGTTCCGCGTCGAGCTCGACGACCGCAACGAGAAGCTCGGCTACCGCATCCGCGACGCCCAGCTGCGCAAGGTGCCGTACATGCTGGTGGTCGGGGAACGCGAGAGCCAGCAGGGCACCGTGAGCCTGCGACACCGCACGGGCGAGGACGTGGGCGCGATCCCCGTCGAGCGTCTCGTCGCGGACCTCGGGCGCGAGATCGCTTCCCGCGCCCCTCAACTGACCGTGGGCCGCTCGTGATCGACCGGCCGACCCACCGCGCCGCGTCCCCGCGGCGCCACGGCACGCGGCGAACGCCTGCCGTGCTTCTCCCCCTCTTCACCTAGGAGCGATATATCAGCCAGGCCAAACAGCAAGAAATCCGCATCAACGACGCCATTCGCGTCCGTGAAGTCCGGGTCGTGAGCGAGACGGGCGAGCAGCTCGGCGTCATGCCGATCCAGGCCGCCCTCGACACCGCGCGCGAGAAGGAGCTCGACCTCGTGGAGGTGGCCCCGGAAGCCAATCCGCCGGTGTGTCGCATCATGGACTTCGGCAAGTACAAGTACACGCAGGCGCGACGGCAGAAAGAGGCGCGGAAGAAGCAGACGACGATCCTGGTGAAAGAAGTGAAGATGGGGCCGAAGACGGAGAAGCACGACTTCGAGTTCAAGGGCAAGCACGTCCGCCGGTTCCTCGAGGAAGGGCACAAGGTGAAGGTGACAGTGCGCTTCAAGGGCCGCGAGATGGCCCACACCGAGCTCGGCTGGAAGATGCTGCAGAAGATGGTCGAGTCGGTGCAGGACATCGCGGTGGTGGAGAACAACCCCCGCATGGAAGGCCGGATGCTGCACATCATCATGAGCCCGAAAGCCCAGCAGCACTGACCCCGAGGAGAACGACGATGCCAAAGATGAAGACGAAGCGGGCGGCGGCCAAGCGCCTCAAGCGCACGGGCACGGGGAAGCTCAAGCGTGCCAAGGGCTGGAAGAGCCACAAGCTCGAGAGCAAGTCCCCGAAGCGGCGGCGCGGTCTGCGTCGGTCCACCCTGGTGGCCGAGGCGGATGAGCGCCGGATGAAACGGCTCGTTCCGTACCTGTAGTCAACGCCGACATCAGACGTCCGCGCCGCACGACGGAGGCGACTCCCGGCGGCCACAGCCATCGATCATAGGGAGGTCGTCAGGCATGCCACGCGCAAAGGGCGGAGCGAAGACGCGTCAGCGTCGCAAGAAAGTACTCAAGAAGGCCAAGGGCTACTTCGGCGGACGGCGGAAGCTGTACCGGAGCGCAGCCGAGACGGTGCTGCGGGCGGGCGCGTTCGCGTACCGCGACCGGCGACAGAAGAAGCGCCGCGCGCGATCGCTCTGGATCATCCGCATCAACGCGGCCTGCCGCGCCGCCGGCATGTCGTACTCGACGTTCATGGATGGACTGAAGAAGGCCGGCATCCTCCTCGATCGCAAGGTCCTCGCCGAGCTCGCGGTCAAGGACCCCGCCGCCTTCGGCAAGCTGGCCGAGACCGCCAGGGGCCAGGCCCGCTAGGAGTGCCCGCCCAGCATCCGCGCGTCGACGCGATCCTCGACGCCGCGCGCGATGCGGTGGCGTCCGCGAAGACGGCGGCCGAGCTCGAGGATGTTCGCGTCCGCGTGCTCGGTCGTCAGGGCTCCCTGACCCAGCTGCTTCGCTCCCTGTCCACCGTCGCGCCCGCCGAGCGTCCCGTCGTCGGCGCCGCGGCCAACGCGGCCAAGCGCGAGCTCGAGGCCTTGCTCCAGGCGCGGCTTGCCGACGCCGCGGCGGCCGAGCGGAGCGCGCGTCGCGCGAGTGCGCGCCTGGATCTCACGCTGCCCGGCCGGCGGCCGCCGCGCGGCGCGCGGCATCCGCTCACCGTGGTCGAGAACGAGATCGTCTCGATCTTCGTCGGGCTCGGCTTTTCCGTCGCCGAGGGTCCCGAAGTCGAGAGCGACTACTACAACTTCGAGGCGCTCAACATCCCGAAAGACCATCCCGCGCGCGACATGCAGGACACGTTCTACGTGGCGAGCGCGCGTGCCGGTCACGATCCCGACGTCCTTCTCCGGACGCACACTTCGCCCGTGCAGATCCGCACCATGATGGCGCAGCGCCCGCCCGTGCGCATCATCTGTCCGGGCCGCGTGTACCGCCGCGACGCCGACATCACGCATTCGCCGATGTTCAACCAGGTGGAGGGACTCGCGGTCGATCGCGACATCTCCATGGGCGACCTCAAGGGCACGCTGGAGCTGTTCGCGCGCGAGATGTTCGGACCCGGCTCGGCCATCCGGTTCCGGCCGTCGTTCTTTCCGTTCACCGAGCCCTCCGCCGAGGTCGACGTCCGCTGCTTCCTCTGCCGCGGCGCCGGCTGTCGCGTGTGCAAGCAGTCGGGCTGGCTCGAGATCCTGGGATCGGGCATGGTGCATCCGCAGGTGCTGAGGAACGTCGGCTACGATCCCGAGGAGTACACGGGCTGGGCGTTCGGCATGGGCATCGAGCGCGTCGCGATGCTGAAGTACGGCATCGACGACATCCGGCTGTTCTTCGAGAACGATCTCCGCTTCCTGCGGCAGTTCGCCTGAGGCCGGCGTGAAGATCCCCTACGGCTGGATCCGCGAGTTCGTCGACCTCGAGCTGACGGCCGAAGACGCTGCCGACCGCCTCGTCAACGCCGGCATCGAGGTCGCGTCGGTGACATCGGTCGCCCCCGCCCATCTCACCGGCGTGGTCGTCGGCGAGATCGAGGCCATCGAGCGCGAGCTCGGCGAGAGCCACGGGCACCGGCTCGTGGTGTGTCGCGTGTCCACCGGCCGCGATCGCTTCTCCGTCGTGTGCGGGGCGCCCAATGCCGCCGTCGGCGTCCGCGCCGCGTTCGCGCCGCCCGGCGCGACGATTCCGGCCGGCGAGGGCACCGGCGGCGCGCGACGGATCGCGGCGACGAAGATCCGCGGGGCGGAGTCGCAGGGGATGCTGTGCTCGGAGCGCGAGCTCGGACTCGGCGAGGAGCACGAGGCGGGCGTGCTCGTGGTCGGCGCCGATGCGCCACTCGGCACGGACGTGCTCGCGTACCTGGGCCTGCACGACAAGGTGCTCGACGTCGAGATCACGCCGAACCGGCCCGACTGCCTGTCCGTCGTCGGGGTGGCGCGCGAACTCGGTGCGCTCACGGGCGCGCGGTTCCACACGCCGACGATCACGGTGAAGGAGGCGGACGAGCCGGCGTCCGCGCTCGCCACCGTGCGCATCGAGGCGCCCGACCTCTGCTGGCGCTACACCGTGCGCGTCATCAGCGAGCTGAAGGTCGGCCCGTCGCCCGCGTGGATGACGGCGCGCCTGCGCGCCGTCGGCCTGCGTCCGATCAGCAACGTGGTCGACGTGACGAACTACGTCATGTGGGAGCTCGGCCACCCACTGCACGCGTTCGATGCCGCCGCCGTGACGGACGCGACGATCGTGGTGCGCCGCGCTCGCGCGCACGAGCGCCTGCGCACGCTCGACGGCCAGGAGCGCGCGCTCGATGGGGCGATGCTCGTGATCGCCGATCCGCGCCGCGCCATCGGCCTCGCCGGCGTGATGGGAGGCGAGAACACGGAGGTGTCGGCGTCCACCTCGCGGGTCCTGCTCGAGAGCGCGTACTTCCTGCCCGCCTCGATCCGCCGTACCGAGCGGACGCTCGGCCTCCCGAGCGACGCCGCGTACCGCTTCGAGCGGGGCGCCGACATCGAGGCGCTCGTGGACGCCAACGATCGCGCGGCCCAGCTCATGGCCGAGCTCGGCGGCGGCAAGGTCGCGAGCGGGATGATCGACGTGTATCCCTCGCCGAAACCGCGGCCCCGCATCACCCTCCGGATGGAGCGCGCCCGCCGCCTGCTCGGGATCGCGCCGCCGCGGGCCGATGCGGCCCGCATCCTGCGCGGCCTCGGACTCGGCGTCGCCGAGCGCGAGGGCGAGCGCCTCGAGGTGGACGTGCCGTCGTTCCGGCGCGACCTCGTCATCGAGGACGACCTCGTGGAAGAGGTGATCCGCGTGTGGGGCTACGACAAGATTCCCTCCACGCTGCCCGGCGGCGCGATCGCGCTGGTCCAGGT
>JBKPPN010000369.1:0-26642 GCA_046733575.1 Candidatus Methylomirabilota bacterium
TAGTCTCGTGGGCTCGGAGATGTGTATAAGAGACAGGCGCTGCCCGCCACGTCGGCTGCGATCGACGTCGCGTCGTCGGCCGCCGACGCGCTCGCGCTCGCCGAGCGCGACGCGCGGCCGTCGACGGTGTGCGTGGCGGGCTCGCTGTTCCTCGTCGGCGACGTGCTGCGCGTGGTCGAGGGCGGTGATTACGCTTGCCCGATCGAAAAGGGGGCTGCTAGCATGGGCTGCCGTTTTTGACGAGGGCGTGTCCATCCCGACATCGCGCGCCGTCACGATGTTGCTCGCTGTGGTTGTCCTCCTCGGGGCGACCGGCGCCGCGGCGCAGCCACCTTCCACTCCGACGCCGGGACCCGGCGCGCCCGCCGTGGTCAACACCGCGGGGGGCGACATCGGCGTCGTGGCCGACCAGATGGAGCAGGTCGCGCCGACCCTCCTCATTGCCACGGGGCACGTGGAGGTGACACGCGGCACGTCGCGCATCTACGCCGACCGCGCCGAGATCAACCAGCAGACAGGCGACACGGTCGCGACGGGGCACGTGATCTACTACGACGGCGACAGCCAGCTGACGGGCGACCGCCTCGAGTACAACGTCAAGGCGGGCACCGGGGTGATGTACGAGGGACAGGCGCGCGCCGCGCCGTACTACCGGATCAGCGGCGAGCGGATGGAACGACTGAGCGAGAACCGCTATCACATCCGTCGCGGCATCTTCACCACGTGCGAGGCCGATCCGCCCGACTGGTCCGTGCACCTCGGGGAGGCCGACGCCGACCTCGAGGACAACCTCTTCGGCAAGAACGCCTCGCTGTGGGTGAAGGACGTCCCGGTGTGGCCGTGGTTTCCGTTCTTCACCACCGCGCTGAATCGCGAGCGCCAGACGGGATTCCTGTTCCCGCAGGTCGGGCAGTCGACACGGAAGGGGACCTTCGTCTCGCTGCCGTTCTACTGGGCCATCTCGGACAGCCAGGACGCCACGTTCACGCTCTCGGACTTCAGCAAGCGCGGCCCCGCGCTGAACGTCGAGTATCGCTACGTGCTGTCGAACGTCAACCGCGGCGTCGCCACCGGCTTCCTCGTGTACGAGACGCAGGGCAAGAACACGCAGGGGATCGAGGGCGACGTGCGCGGCTGGTGGGGCTGGAAGCACGACTGGGCCATCACGGAGGGCGTCACCGCGAAGGCCGACGTCAACGGCGTGTCGGACGATCAGGTGCTGCGCGAGTACAGCGACACGCTCCAGCAGCGCACGCTGCAGCGCGTGGAGTCGAACGTCTTCGTGTCCCGCCGCTGGGAAGGATGGAACTTCCTGGCCAACGCCTTCTGGTACCAGGACCTGACGACGTCGAAGCCGGTCGAGCTGAACCGGCTCCCCGACATCCGCGCCACCGCGCCGCGCCAGCCCTTGCCCGGCGTCGCGCGGGACTTCCTCTACGAGTTCGAGGGCTCGGCCACCCACTTCCAGCGCGAGCTCGGCTCGATGGGCGACCGTCTCGATCTGCATCCGCGCATCTCGCGTCCGCTCTCGGCGGCGGGATTCTTCACCGTGACCCCGTTCATCGGCGGACGCCTCACCGCGTACGACCGCACCGTCACGGGATCGCGCGTGGTGCCGGAGGTCGGGACCATCGAGATCACCAACGACGACCCGCGTGTCCGCACCCTCGGCGAGTGGGGCGCCGACTTCGAGGCACGGGCCATCCGCATCTACCAGGTCGACGGCCTCGGCGGCTGGAGCGCGCTCATGCACTCCATCGAGCCGCGGATCAACTACACCCAGATCGCGGGATGGAACACGGGTCGACTGCCGATCTGGACGGAGCAGATCGACATCATCCCGGAGAGTCGCCGCGTCACGTACACGATCACGAACCGCATCCGCGCCCGCAGCGATGCGCCACCCGGCAGCGAGCCGCTGCGCCTGGAGCTCTTTCGCCTCCTGCTCGGTCACTCCTGGGACCTGACCCTGTCGCGGGCAGAGAACGTGATCGCCGACATGATCCTGCAGCCGACGGAAGCGTTCCGCGTGCGCGCCGACGCCACGCACGGCGTGCACGGCGAGGGACTGATCCAGGGCGACATCGACACCGCGCTCACGCTGCCGCACTTCGCGGCGTCCATCGGCTATCGCTACAGCAAGCAGCCCCGCGTCGTCATCCCCGGCACCGCGGTCACGCCGGCGGGCGGCTCGCCCAACACCGTCCTGCTCAGCGGGACGCCGGCCAGCACGCCGTCGTCGAGCGTCGACTTCCTGCAGGGCGGCGTCGCCGCCGACCTGTCGCGCTACCTCACCGCGCGCTTCACCACGAACCTCGACATCCGGACGGGCACCTTCGTGGAAAATCGCTGGGGCGTGGACATGCGCTTCCAGTGCTACGGCTTCAGCGTCGAGTACGTGCGACGCAGCAACAACGAGGACGAGGTGCGGTTCTCGCTGAACCTGCTCGGCGTGGCGGCGCCGCTCAGCACGTCGACGGGACTGAGCGGCTTTGCGGGAACGGGCCGATGATCCCGTTCATCGATCTCAACCGTCAGCACGCCGGACTCCGCGATGAGCTCGTGGCGGCCATGACGCGCGTGCTCGACTCCGGCCGCTTCATCCTGGGCGGAGAAGGCCAGGCGCTGGAGCGCGAGCTGGCCGCGGTGGGCGGCGTGGCTCACGGCGTCGGCGTGGGGTCGGGGACGGATGCCCTCCGCATCGCGCTCGCCGCGCTCGGCGTGAAGCCGGGCGACGAGGTGATCACGCCCGCGCTCTCGTTCGTGGCGTCGGCCTCGACGATCTCGATGCTGGGCGCCGAGCCCGTGTTCGTCGACATCGATCCTGCCACCTACGCCCTCGACGTCGCGGGGACGGAAGCCGCCCTCTCGCCCCGCACGCGCGCCATCGTCGCCGTGCACCTGTACGGCCATCCCGCGCCGATGCGCGAGCTGCGCGCGCTCGCGGACGACCGCGGCGTGGCGCTCATCGAGGACGCGGCGCAGGCTATCGGCGCCGCGGACGGCGGCCGCCCCGTCGGAAGCTGGGGCGACGTCGCGTGCCTGTCGTTCTATCCGACCAAGAACCTCGGGGCGTGCGGCGATGCGGGCATGATCCTCACGCCGCGGGCGGATGTCGCCGAGCGGGCGCGCCGGCTTCGCCATCACGGCGACGGCGGACGGTACCTCCACCTGGAGCTCGGCTGGTCGAGTCGGCTCGACGAGGTGCAGGCCGCCCTGCTGCGCGTGAAGGCCGCTCGTCTCGCCGAGTGGACCGAGCGGCATCGCGCGATCGCGGCGCGCTATCGCGAGCGTCTCGCCGGGCTGCCGCTGGCGCTGCCCGTGGAGCGTCCGGGCGCGCGGCACGTCTATCACCTGTTCACGGTGCGCCATCCCGCGCGCGACCGCCTGGGCAAGGTCCTGGCCGATCTGGGCGTCGGCACCGCCGTCCATTATCCTGTCCCGGTGCCCGAGCAACCGATGTACGAGGCCGCCGTGCGCGCACGCGGGGGACGCTGGCCCGTGGCCGCCCGCGTCGCGCGTGAGGTCCTCTCGCTGCCGTGCTTCGCCGAGCTCACCGACGACGAGGTGGAGCAGGTCGCGGACACCGTGCGCCTGGCCTGCGAGCGACTCTGATGACGCTCTCGCGTGCCGACGCCCTGCGCGAGCGTCTGCGCGACACGCCGACGGTGGGCGTCATCGGTCTGGGTTACGTGGGTCTCCCGCTCGCGGTCGCGTTCGCCGCCTCGGGCGCGCACGTGATCGGCGTGGACGTGGACGCCCGGCGCATCGAGGCGGTCGCCGGGGGGCGCAGCTACGTCGAGGACGTGGCGGATGAGGACCTCGCGCGCGCCGTCCGCGAGGGCCGGCTCACCGCGACCGGCGAGGTGATGGCGCTCGCGGCGGCGGACGCCATCGTCATCTGCGTGCCCACGCCGCTCGGGAAGTCGAAGGAGCCCGACATCTCGTTCATCGTCGCGGCGGCCGACGCGGTCGCGAAGGTCCTGCGGACGGGACAGCTCGTGGTGCTGGAGTCGACGACGTACCCGGGCACGACCGAGGAGGTTCTCGTCCCGCGCTTCGAGGCCGGCGGACTGCGCGCCGGGCACGACTTCTTCCTCGCCTTCTCACCGGAACGCATCGACCCCGGCAATCGTCGGCACACGCTGCAGTCCATCCCGAAGGTCGTCGGGGGGCTGACCGAGACGTGCACCGCGCTCGCCAGCGCGCTGTACCGCCGCGTGGTCGACGACGTCGTCCCCGTGTCGGGACCGCAGACGGCGGAGATGGTCAAGCTGTTCGAGAACACCTTCCGGTCGGTGAACATCGCGCTGGCCAACGAGTTCGCGATCATGTGTCGCCGGCTCGGCGTGTCGGTGTGGGAAGTGATCGCGGGCGCCGCGACCAAGCCGTTCGGCTTCATGCCGTTCTATCCCGGACCGGGGCTCGGCGGGCACTGCCTGCCATCCGACCCGTATTACCTCTCGTGGAAGGTGCGCCTGGCCGGGTACGAGCCGCGCTTCATCAGCTTCGCGGACGAGATCAACCGGCACATGCCGACCTACGTGGTGCACATGATCGCGGACGCGCTGAACGATCGCGGCCGCGCCGTGCGCGGCGCGCGCATCCTCGTCCTCGGCGTGGCGTACAAGCCGAACGTCGCGGACACGCGCGACTCGCCCGCGCTCGAGATCATCGACGCGCTCATGACGAAGGGCGCCGACATCGCGTACCACGATTTCTTCGTCCCGACCCTGCGCGTCAACGGCGAGAACCTCGCCTCGGTGCCGTGGCCGGCGCCCGACCTCGCGGCGTACGACCTGGTCCTCGTGCTCGCGGCGCATGCCGGCTACGACTGGAAGGCGATCGCCCGCGACGCGCGGCTCATCGTCGACACACGCAATGCCACCGACGGCTGTGACGGCCCCGGCACGATCATCCGTCTCTGAGCAGGGCGCCGTCCTCCCGCGCGACGGCGGACTGGCCGCGGCGATCCTCGTGTCGCTCCGACCCCACCAGTGGGTCAAGAACTTCTTCGTGTTCGCCGCGCTCATCTTCGGCCAGAAGCTCGCCACGCCCGCCGTGTGGAACGCGCTGGCCGCCTTCGCGATCTTCTGCGGCCTCTCCGGCGCGATCTACCTGTTCAACGACGTGGCGGACCGGGAGAAGGACCGGCGTCATCCGCGCAAGCGCGAGCGTCCCGTCGCCTCGGGGCGGTTGCCCGTCCGGCTCGCCGTCGGTGTCGGCGTCGCGCTCGTGGTGGGCGGGCTCCTCGCCGGCGCGGGGATCTCGCGCGAGTTCTGCGCCGTCGCCCTCGCGTACGTCGTGTTGCTCAGCGCCTACTCGGTGTGGCTGAAGCACATCGTGATCGTGGACGTGCTGGTGGTCGCCGTCGGCTTCGTGCTCCGCGCGGTCGCGGGGGTGTTCGCGGTGGACGTCGAGCTCTCGGGCTGGCTGGTCATCTGCACGCTGCTGATGGCGCTCTTCCTCGCGCTCGGCAAGCGCCGTCACGAGTACCTCACGCTGTCAGCGGACGCGGCCGCGCACCGGCCGATCCTCGCCGAGTACAGCGCGGGCCTCCTCGACCAGATGATCGCGGTCGTCACGGCGTCCACGGTGACCGCGTACGCGCTCTACACGATGGCGCCCGACACCGTGGCCAAGTTCCACACGCAGCTCCTGCCCGCGACGCTCCCGTTCGTGCTCTACGGGATCTTCCGCTATCTCTACCTGCTCTACCGACGGGAGCTCGGCGGCAATCCCTCGGAGCTGCTGCTCAACGACCGCTCGCTCCTCGTCAACACCCTGCTCTGGATGCTCGCCGTCGTCGCCATCGTCTACGGCCCCGCTGCGCGCTGACGATTCTCCGGGCGGCGCGCACGGTAGAATCGCCCGCATGAGTGGACCCAGCGTCGTCGCCGTGCTGCGCACGCGCCCCGAGACCGTCGTCGAGGACTACGGACGTCTCATGCGCCTGGTGAAGTACGACCAGGTGCTGCCCCGCGAGCAAGACCTGATCCTCAAGCTGAACCTGTCATGGACGAAGTACTTCCCGGCGTGCTCAAGCCAGCCGTGGCAGGTCGACGGCGTCGTCTCGACGCTGCTCGCCGACGGCTACGACCGTGCGCGGCTGTTCCCCGTCGAGAACAAGACGGTGGTGACGAATCCCATCGCCGGCTCCCGCAACAACAAGTGGATGCCGGTGCTGCAGCGTCACGGTCTGCCGTTCATCCCGCTTCCCGGCGTGGAGTGGACCGTCCACCGCTTCACGTCGCCGCTCCTGAAGCTCAACCACATCTTTCCCAAGGGCATCGAGATCCCGACGATGTACGCCGGCAAGAACGTCTGCCATTTACCCACAGCTAAAGTTCATGGCCACTCCGTGACCACCGGCGCCATCAAGAATGCGTTCGGGGGGCTGCTCAAGGAGGTGCGGCACTACGCGCACGAGTTCATCCACGAGGTGATGGTCGATCTGATGTACATGCAGCGCGAGCTGCATCCCGGCGTGTTCGCCGTCATGGACGGGACGGTGATGGGCGACGGGGCGGGGCCGCGCACCATGCTGCCGCGCGTGGGGAACATCATCCTGGCCTCGGCGGATTCCGTGGCCATCGACGCCATCGCGGCCCGGATCATGGGCTTCGATCCGCTCGCGATCCCGTATCTGCGCATGTGCCACGAGCGCGAGCTCGGCGTGGCGGATCCCAAGCGCATCGAGATCGTGGGCGACGCCGACGCGGCGTCGCTGACCATGGGATTCAAGACGCACCGGAGCCTCGTGATCTGGGGCGATCAGCTCATCCGCAAGGGGCCGTTGCGGCCGCTCAAGCGGCTGCTCCTGCATTCGCCGCTCGTGGTGTGGGCGCCGTTCGCGTCGAACGTCTACCACGACCTGCTCTGGTATCCGACGGTCGGTCGCTCCCGCATCGGACAGTTCTCGGCCACGCCGTGGGGGAAGCTGTTCGCCCGGTACCCGTGATGTGACCTTTCCATCGCGACCGTGCGCGGCACGCCGGCTCGGGCGCATGGTCGACCCGCTTCGTCGGTCCGGCCGGTCCCGGCGGGTAGAATGGCCGGTATGACGGCGGCTCGCGACGTTCGTGTCCGGTTTGCCCCGAGTCCCACGGGATTCCTGCACGTGGGCGGCGCGCGGACGGCGCTCTTCAACTGGTTGTTCGCTCGCCATCACAACGGCGTCTTCATCCTCCGCATCGAGGACACGGATCGCTCGCGCTCGACCGACGAGAACATCCACGCGATCATCGAGGCGCTGGAGTGGCTGGACCTGGACTGGGACGAAGGCCCGCCCGCGGCGGGCTATCGGCAGACGGAGCGCTTCGAGATCTATCGCGAGCACGCGGCGCGGCTCGTGGCCGACGGGCGCGCGTACTACTGCGCGTGCGCGCCCGAGACGCTGGAGCGCGACCGCAAGGCGGCGGAGGCGCGCAAGGAGACCTACCGCTATCCCGGCACGTGTCGCGATCGCGGACTGGCGTCGGGCGCGCTGCGCCTGCGGATCCCCGACACGGGCGCGACGGTCGTGCACGACCTGATCAACGGCGACGTCACGTTCGAGCACACGCAGCTCGACGACTGGATCCTGGTGCGCACGGACGGCACGCCGACGTACAACTTCTGCGTGGTGGTGGACGACGTCACCATGCGCATCAGCCACGTGATCCGCGGCAACGACCACCTGTCGAACACGCCGAAGCAGATCCTGCTCTACGACGCGCTCGGCTATCCCGTGCCCGAGTTCGCCCACGTCGCGATGATCCTGGGGGCGGACCGCAGCCGCCTCTCCAAGCGCCACGGGGCGACGTCGGTGCAGGCGTTCCGCGACATGGGGATCGTGCCCGACGCGATGGTGAACTACCTGGCGCGGCTGGGGTGGTCGCACGGTGACCAGGAGATCTTCTCGCGCGACGAGCTGATCAGGCTGTTCGGCATCGAGCACGTCGGCGCGTCCGGCGCGGTGTTCGACCTCACCAAGCTCGAGTGGCTGTCGCAGGAGTACCTGAAGCGCGCGGACGGTGCGACGCTCGTCCGTCTCGCCAAGCCGTTTCTCGCCCGCGCGGGACTCGAGGGCCGCGATCCCGGCTGGCTCGATCGCGCGTTCGAGACACAGAAGGAGCGCGTCAAGACCCTGGTCGAGCTGGTGGAGAAGTGCCGGATCTACGTGGAGCGGCCCGCCGGCTACGATCCGAAAGCCGTGCAGAAGTTCTTCGGCCCGGATGGGGTGCGACGGCTCCGCAAGCTCGTCGCACGGCTCGAGAGCCTGCCGGAGTTCACCGCGCCCGCCATCGAGACGGTGTACCGCGAGCTCACCGCCGCGCTCGGCCTCAAGCTCGTCGACCTGGCCCAGCTCACGCGGCTCGCCGTGACCGGTACCACGGTCTCGCCGCCCGTCTTCGAGGTGCTCGCGATCCTCGGACGCGAGGAGACCCTGGAGCGGCTGCGCGCCGCCGAGCACGTCGCCGCGCCGCTCGCGCCCGCGGGCGAGACGGCGTGAAGCTGCTCCTCGCGCGCCACGGCCAGTCGACCTGGAACTCGCTGCGCCGCTTCCAGGGCATCGCCGACGTCCCGCTCTCCGATCTCGGGCGCGCTCAGGCCCGCGCGCTCGGCGACGCCGTGCGCCGGCGCCGCATCGCGCGCGCGTACGTGAGCCCGCTCCGCCGCGCCGTCGAGACGGCGGAGATCGCGCTGGCCGGCACGGACGTCGAGATCGTTACCGCGCCCGATCTCCGCGAGCTGTCGCTCGGCGCCTGGGAGGGCTGCACGGTGACCGAGATTCGCGCCCAGGAGGGCGATCCGTATCGCGCGTGGCTGCGCGCGCCCGTCGATTGCCCGCCGCCCGATGGCGAGGCGCTCGACGACGTGTGTTCGCGCATGCTCGGTGTCGTCGACGACATCGGCGCGCGCCACGCCGACGATGACGAGGTCCTGATCGTCGCGCACGGCGGCGTGATCAGCGTCTACGCCTGTCATCTCCTCGGCTGCTCGTTCAATTCGCTCTGGCGCCTGCGCGTCGACAACGCATCGCTGACCGTCGTGACGCCGCCGCGTGTCGTCACGCTGAACGACACGACTCATCTGCCGGACGGTCTCCGCCCGGCGCACCTGCAGCGCCTCGACGTGGCGACGAGCGGGCAGACCGCCGCGCGCGCTGCGCCGACGGCGGGAAGCGTCACGCCGTGACCGTCCTGCTCGCCCTCTTCGGCGGGATGGCGCTGCTGCTCTACGGCATCCGCCTGAGCGGCGAGAGCCTGCAACGGACGGCGGGCGGTCGGCTGCGGAGCCTGCTCACGGGGCTCGCGCGCCGCCGCACGCTGGGCGTGCTGTCCGGCGTCCTCGTGACTGGCATCGCGCAGTCGTCGGCGGCGACCATCCTGATGTTGATCGGCTTCGTCTCGGCGGGGCTCCTGACGTTCCGGCAGACGCTCGGGATCATCCTCGGCGCCGACGTCGGGACGTCGGTCACCGTGCAGCTGATCGCGTTTCACATCCAGGACTACGCGCTCGTCCTCGTGGGGCTCGGCTTCTTCATGAGCTTCGCGGCCCGTCGTCGCGTCGTGAAGGACGCGGGGCAGGCGATCCTCGGCTTCGGTCTGATGTTCCTCGGGCTCAAGGTCATCATGGACGCGACCGCTCCGCTGGCGCAGGACGCGCTCGCGGTGCAGGTGGTGGGGCACATCGGCGAGAGTCCGATCCTCGCCGTCGTCATCGCGGCGGCCATGAGCGCGCTGCTGGCCTCGTCGACGGCGACGATCGGCATGACTATGGCCCTCGCCCACAACGGCGTGCTCAGTCTGCCCGGCGCCATCGCCATGGTCCTGGGCGCCAACATCGGGACGTGCGCCACCGCGATGATGGCAGCGGCCGGCACGACGGCAGAGGCCAAGCGCGTCGCGGCGGCGCACATCGCCTTCAAGCTCCTCGGCGTGGGCCTGGTGCTGCCCGTGCTCGGACCGTTCACGGCCCTCGTCGGCGCCAGCGCGCCGGACGTCACGCGGCAGGTCGCCAACGCGCACACCTTCTTCAACGTGGGCATCGGGATGCTGTTCTTCCCGTTCCAGACGTGGGCCGCGCGCGCCATCGAGACCCTGGTCCCCGAGGAGCAGTCGGGCGACAATCCGTTTCGCGTGCGCTACCTGGACGAGCGGGCGTGGGACCAGCCCGCGCTCGCGCTCGGCCAGGCCACGCGCGAGGCGCTGCGCATGGCCGACGTGGTGCAGGCGATGTTTCGCGACGTCGTGCCGGTCTTCGCGGCCTCGAACCAGGAGCTGCTCGAGGACGTCGAACGACGCGACGACCAGGTCGACTTCCTCGAGCGCGAGATCAAGCTGTTCCTGGCCCGCGTCGGTCGCGAGGCGATGGGACCGGAGCTCTCGCGCAAGGAGATCGCCCTCATCTCGACCATCGGCAACCTGGAGAACATCGGCGACATCATCGACAAGAACCTGATGGAGCTGGCACGCAAGAAGCTCTACGGCGGCCGTCGCTTCTCCGCCGAGGGCTGGGCCGAGCTGCTCGACTTCCACGGCATGGTGAGCAAGAACCTCGAACGCGCCATCGCCGCCTTCGCTGCCAACGACCGCCTCCTCGCCCAGGAAGTCCTCGACCAGCGTCCGCTCGTGCGCCAGCGCGAACGCGACCTCCGCGAGTCTCACCTCGCCCGGCTACGGGCGGGGCTCTCCGAGTCCCTCGAGACATCGGAGATTCACCTCGACATCCTGACGAACCTGAAACGCATCAGCTCCCACGTCTCCGCCCTCGTCTACCCGATCCTCGAAGAAGTCTGAAATTCTGAGATGATGGGGAGCCGCAGCAGGCCCCAATCCCGTGGATGCGATGTTCCGACGTAGCAGGCCGGTGAAAGCGCGGCAGGCGGCTCAAAAAGGCCCAGATGCGAGGCGGCACCCGAGAGCGGTCGGCGAGCCGTACTCCGAGTACGGTGAGCCGACGGCCGAGGGCGCCAACGAAGCAGATGGGCCTTTCTCAGCCGCCTGCAGTCAGCGGAGGAGTGAATGAAGAAGGTCGAGGCCATCATCAAGCCCTTCAAGCTTGACGACGTGAAGGAAGCGCTCACCGAGATCGGCGTGATCGGCATGACGGTCACGGAGGTGCGCGGCTTCGGCCGCCAGAAGGGCCACACGGAGCTGTACCGGGGCTCCGAGTACACCGTCGACTTCCTGCCGAAGGTGAAGATCGAGGTCGTCGTGCCCGAGCACCTGGTGGACAAGGTCGTGACGGTCATCGCCGGCGCGGCGAAGACCGGCTCCATCGGCGACGGCAAGGTGTTCGTGCTGCCGATCGACGAGTCGATTCGCATCCGGACGGGCGAGACCGGAGAGGCCGCCGTCTGAACGACGATCCCGCGGCGCTGCTCGCCACCCCGGGGGCCGCCGCGAGTCGTCTGCGCCGTCTGCTCCGCGCGCGCGGTTTCGCGGATCCGCGCGCCGCCGTCGCGAACCTCGAAGCGCTCACCCCCACGCCGCGCGACGCCCAGCTGCTCGCGCCGGCCTTCCCGCACCTGCTCGCCGAGCTCTCCGCGTCGGCCGATCCCGACATGGCGCTGAACAACCTGGAGCGCTACGCGGCCGTCGTCGATCGCGGCGTTCTCTTCCGCACACTCGCCGAGCATCCCGGCGCGGCGACGCTGCTCGCCGCCATCGGCGGGGCGAGCCAGTTTCTCGCCGACGCCCTGCGGCGGCGGCCCAGCACGCTGGCGTGGCTGCTGGAGCCGCGCACGATGCGCGTGTGGCTCCCGGAGGACATCACGGCCGACCTCGACGCCTCGCTGGCGCCGTTCACGACGCGCGAGTCGCGCATGCGGGCGCTTCGCCGCTTCAAGTACCGCCATTTGCTCCGCATCGGCGCGCGCGACCTCCTCGGCGACGCCGACCTCACCGCCACCACGGAAGACCTCGCGCGGCTCGCCGACGCCTGCATCCAGGCGGCATGGCGTGACGCCGAGCGCGCCGCGCGCGCCGAGTACGGCGCGCCGCTCGGACCGGACGACGACGAGACCGGCATGGCTGTCATCGGCATGGGCAAGCTCGGCGGCTCGGAGCTCAACTACTCGTCGGACATCGACCTGATGTTCGTGTACGGCGAGGATGGCGAGACGGCGGGCGGCACGGAGGGCCGGATCGCCACGGGTGACTACTTCACGCGTGTCGCGCGCGACCTCGTCGCCATGCTGGAGGAGGTCACCGACGAGGGCTACGCGTTTCGCGTCGACCTGCGCCTGCGCCCCGAGGGCCGCATGGGCCCGGTGATCCTCGCCCTCGACGCCTACCGGACGTACTACGCCGAGCGCGCCGAGCTGTGGGAGCGTCAGGCCCTCTTGAAGGCGCGCATCTCGGCCGGTGTGCCCGCCGTGGGCGCGCGCTTCATGGAGCTGGCCCGCGAGGTCGTGTACCGGCCCGGCGTCGACGAGCGCATCGTGGATGCCGTGCGGGGCATGAAGCGCGAGATCGATCGCTCCCTCGAGAGCCGCGCGCGCGGCGGCGACAACGTCAAGCTCGGCCGTGGGGGCATCCGCGAGATCGAGTTCCTCGTCCAGGCCCTGCAGCTCCTCTACGCGGGCGACGATCCGTGGCTGCGGGAGCGCGGCACGCTGCGCGCGCTGTTCCGCGCGACGGAGCGCGGGTACCTGGCCCCGGATCTCGGCGGCATGCTGTCGCACGACTACGTTCACCTGCGCACCGTCGAGCATCGCCTGCAGATCCTCCACGAGTTCCAGACGCACACCCTGCCCACCGAGCCGCGCGCGCTGGGACTGCTCGCTCGTCGTCTCGGCTACCCCGGCACGCCCGCCCGCGCCGCGCGCGCGTTCCGCACCGAGCACGCCCGCGTCCGCGCCGAGGTGCACCGCGCCTTCGTCGACTTCTTCAAGGAGCGACCGCGGGGCGGACGTGGCGACACGGCGCGACCGCGCGTCCGCATGCCGAGCCTGATGGCGCTCGAGGCCACGGGATTCCAGGCGCCCGAGCGCGCGCGCCAGAACCTGGCCCTCATCCTCGAGGGGCGACCGCTGGTGCCGTACGCGGGCGCGTTCGGCGCCGCGCTCGAGAAGCTGTTCCCGCAGCTGCTCGACGGGCTGTGGAAGAGTCCCGATCCCGACGAGGCGCTGAACCAGTTCGAGCGCTTCCTCGCCGCCGTCGGACCGCGCGCAGGGCTCGTGGAGCTCCTCGCGGGGAGCCCCGACGTGCTGCACGGGCTCCTGCGTCTCTGCGCGGGTGGCGACCTCTTGACGCAGCTCCTCATCACGCAGCCCGAGCTCCTCTCGCGGCTCGCCGATCCGGATGCGCTGGCCGGTCCGCGGACGGAGCGGGCGTTTCGCGCCGCCCTCACGCCGGTGTTCGCGCCCGGACTCGACGAGGCGGCGCGCCGCGACCGGCTCCGTCAGCTCAAGCAGGGCGAGGAGCTGGGCATCGTGTGGCGCTTCCTGCTCGGCGCGACGGCGATCGACGGCTACAGCCGCGAGATGACCGCGCTCGCCGAGGCCACGCTCGCGGCGGGCTGGCTCCTGACCATCGGTCCGCTCGTGGCGCGACACGGCGTGCCGCGCACGGCCGACGGTCGTCTCGTCGAGATGGTGATGGTCGGCATGGGCAAGCTGGGCGGCCGCGAGCTCACGACCGGCTCCGACCTCGACGTCTTCGTCGTGTTCGCCGAGGATGGCAGCACCGATGGGCGCGACGTGGTGGACGCGCACACGTTCTACAGCGCGGCCGTCGAGCGACTCGCGCACGAGCTGGGCGACATCACCGCCGCGGGCGTGGCGTTCCCCGTCGACCTTCGCTTGCGGCCCGGCAGCAAGGGGAGCGGCTTCGCGTCGAGCGCGGAGGCGCTCGAACGGTACTATGAACAGTATGGCGACCTCTGGGAGCGGCAGAGCTTGACGCGGGCGCGCGTGATCCTGGGCCACCGTCGCCTCGCGCGCCGCGTCCGAGCCGCGCTGACCCGCCTCGTGTACGCCGCGCCGCTCCCCGCCGGCGCGATCAACGAGATCCGGGACGTGCGGACGCGGATGGAGCGCGAGCTGGCCAAGGAGACGGCGAGCCGGTTCAACGTCAAGCTCGGGCGCGGTGGGCTGGTCGACGTCGAGTTCCTCACCCAGGCGCTCCAGCTCGTGCACGGCGCGCACACGCCGGGCGTCCGTCGCGCCGCGACGCGGTTCGCGCTGCGGGCCCTCGCGACGGCGGGCGCGATCCCGGGCGACGCGGCCCGCACGCTCATCGAGCACCTCACGTTCTTGCGCCGGGTGTCGGCCACGCTGCGGCTGCTCGGCGCGCGCCCGGCGGATGCCATCGACCTCGCCGGACCGATGCCCGCGCGCGTGGCCACCGCGCTCGGCTATCCGTCCCGCGTCGCCTTCATCGACGACTACAAGCGCCGCACGACGGACGTCCGCCGGCTCTACACGGAGCTGCTGACCGCCGTGCCGAGCGGCGCTGCGGCACACGCGTGAGACGCGCGGACGCACGCGCGTGAGGGGCGCGGAGGCGCGCGCGTGAGACGCGTGGAGGCACGCGCGTGAGACGGCTCTTCATCGTCGACGGTCACTCGCACATCTTCCGCGCCTACCACGCGGTGGGGTACCTCTCGACGTCGCGCGGCATCCCGAGCCACGCGGTGCTGATCCTCAGCACCATGCTGTGGAAGCTGATCCGTGAGGAGCAGCCGGAGTATCTCGGCATCGCGCTCGACCCGCCCGGGCCGACGTTCCGCGACGCGATGTTCGACGACTACAAGGCGACGCGGACGGCGATGCCGGACGACCTCGCGCGTCAGCTCCCGTACGTGCGCCGTCTCTTCGACGCCATCCGGGCCCCGGTGCTCGAGATCGGCGGCTACGAGGCCGACGACGTGCTGGCCACGCTGGTCGCCCACGCGCTCGAGATCCCCGACCTGGACGTCGTCGTGGTCAGCGGCGACAAGGACCTGCTCCAGCTCGTCGGCCCGCGGGTGAAGGTCCTCAGCGTGCTCGGGCGCACGGGCGAGAAGGTCGTCTACGACGAGGCCAAGGTGCGCGAGCGCTGGGGCGTCGCGCCGGACCAGATCGCCGACGTGCTGGCCCTCATGGGCGATTCCATCGACAACATCCCCGGCGTCAAGGGCGTGGGGGAGAAGACCGCCGTCAAGCTGATCACCGAGTTCGGGAACGTGGAGAAGCTCTACGCGAACCTCACCCTGGTGAAGGGCAAGATGCGCGAGACTCTCGCGGCGAGCCGGAAGTCGGCGCTGCTGTCGCGCGAGCTGGCCGCGCTGAATCGCGAGGTCCCGCTGACGTTCGATCTCGAGACCTTCCGTCGCGTCGAGCCCGACTGGCCGCGGCTGCGCGCGCTCTGGATGGAGATGGAGTTCACGCGCCTGCTGAAGGAGCTGCCCGCGACGCCCGCGCCCCTCAGCACGGAGCCCATCCGCGTCCTGCAGGGCGTGGACGACACGCGGGCGTGGCTCGCCGACGTCCCCGCCGACGCCCGGATCGCGCTCGACTGGGCGGGAGAGGCGAAGCCACCCACGCCCGCGATCACCGGCGTCGCCCTCTTCCATCCCGACGCCGGCCCGGCGTGGCTCGAGCCCGGCCCGGCCATGCAGCCGCTCGCCGACCGTCAGCTCGTCATCCACGATGCCAAGCCGGTCCTCGAGTGGTGGCTCGCGCAGGGCACGCCGCTGCCCGCGCTCGTACAGGACAGCGCGGTGGCCGCGTATCTGCTGAACGCCGGACGCGCGACCTACAAGCTCGACGAGGTCTGCATGGAGGCCTTCGCGGAGTGTCCTCCCACGCTGCCCGCGTCGACGACGGCCGCGGCCGGCCCGGCACCCGCCGCGCCCGCGGCAACCGGAACCTCGGACGCTCCGCCCGATCTCCCGCGCACGCTGACCGAGCGCGCGCGCTGGCTCGCGCGCTACTGGGACTACGCCGCGACGGAGCTCCAGGACAAGGCGCTCCGCGAGATCTACCAGGACATCGAGCGGCCGCTCGTGCCGGTGCTGGCGCAGATGGAGCGCAACGGGATCACGGTCGACACCGAGCGGCTGGAGGCGTTCGCCAAGGAGCTCGAGCGGGACCTCGACAACCTCACACGGGAGATCTACAGCCTCGCGGACGAGATCTTCACCATCGCGTCGCCCAAGCAGCTGGCCCACATCCTGTTCGAGAAGCTGAAGCTCCCGATCCTGCGGCGCACGAAGACGGGCGCGTCGACCGACGCCGACGTCCTCACCGAGCTGGCCCTGAGTCATCCGCTCCCGGCCAAGATCCTCGAGCACCGGAGCCTCTCGAAGCTGAAGGGCACGTACGCCGACGCGCTCCCCCTCCTGATCAATCCCGTGACCGGCCGCATCCACACCACGTTCAACCAGCTGGTGGCCTCGACGGGACGACTGAGCTCGCAGGATCCGAACCTGATGAACATCCCGATTCGCACCGAGCTCGGGCGCCGCATCCGTGCCGCGTTCGTGCCCGCGGACGGATGGAGGTTCGTGGCGGCCGACTACTCGCAGATCGAGCTTCGCATCCTCGCCCACCTCTCCGAGGAGCCGGCCATCATCGAGTCGTTCGCGCGCGGCGAGGACATCCACACGCGCACGGCGTCCGAGGTCTTCAAGGTGCCGCCGGAGCAGGTCACGTCGCTGCAGCGGACGATCGCCAAGAGCGCGAACTACGCCATCCTGTACGGCGTCTCCGCCTTCGGCCTCTCGCAGGCGACGAAGATCGACCAGAAGGAAGCGCAGCGCTACATCAGCGCGTACTTCGCCACCCATCCCGGCGTGCGGGCGTTCATCGATACGACGCTGCACGAAGGCCGCGAGCGCGGGTACGTCACCACGCTGCTCGGCCGTCGTCGCTACCTGCCGGACCTCCGTTCCAACAATCCCGTGGCCCGCAACGCGGCGGAGCGGATGGCCATGAACGCGCCGGTGCAGGGAACGGCGAGCGACATGATCAAGATCGCCATGGTCCGCGTCCACGAGGCGCTGCAGACGCGCGGACTGAAGGCGCGCCTGCTGCTGCAGGTCCACGACGAGCTCCTCTTCGAGGCGCCCCCCGATGAGGTCGCCACGGTCGAGGCGCTCGCGCGCGACATCATGGCGAGCGCGCTGCCGCTCAGGGTTCCCGTCGTGGTGGACGTCAAGTCCGGCATGGACTGGTCCCACGCGTGACGCAGGCGCCCGACGGCGCGCCACGCGCGAGCGAGCGCTCGTTTCTCCTCGTCGGGCTGACGGGCGGGATCGCGACGGGGAAGAGCACGGTCTCGACCATGTTCCGCGCGCTCGGCGCGGAGATCATCGACGCCGACCTGCTCGCTCGCGAGGTCGTCGAGCCGGGTGAGCCCGCCTACGAGACGATCGTGGCGGAGTTCGGTCGCGACGTCGTGCAAGCCGACGGCGCTCTCGACAGAAAGAAGCTCGGCGCGATCGTCTTCGCCGACCCGGCCCGCCGCAAGCGGCTCGAGGCCATCACCCATCCCGCCATCCGCGCGCGCTTCCTCGCGCGGCTCGCGACGCTGACCGCGCGTCGCTTCGGCGGCGTCGTCTTCTTCGACGCGCCGGTCATGATCGAGAGCGGCAACTACAAGCACATGGACAAGCTGGTGGTCGTCGCGACGGACGACACCACGCAGCGGACGCGGCTGCACGGTCGCGACGGCAGTCCCGACGACGAGATCGAGCGGAAGATCGGCAGCCAGATGCCGGTGGCGGAGAAGGCGAAGCTCGCGGACTACGTCATCGACAACTCGGGCGACCGCGCCGCCACCGAGGCGCAGGTCGCGCGCGTCTACGCCGCGCTCCTCCAGGACCTGCGGGCGCTCACTCGCGCCTGAGTTCCTTGGTGTGCTCGCCGAGCCCGGGCGTGCCGCCGGGCAGGGGCGGGCGCTCGCCGTCGAAGCGGAGCGGCAACCCGACCACGTCCAGGTCGAGTCCGGGCACGCGCTGGATCAACCCGGTGGCGTGCGTCTGCGGATCGGCCAGCACGTCGCGCAGCGTGTTGATGGGCGCGCACGGGATCCCGGCCCGCTCCAGCGCCTCGAGCCACTCCGCCTGCGAGCGCGTCTCCAGGACGGCCTCGATCTCCGCGAGGAGCACGGCCCTGTGCGCCACGCGATCGGCATTCGTGCGGAAGCGCGGATCGCTTGCCCACTCGCCGTGGCCGAGCGTGCGCGCCAGCGTGGCGAACAGACGATCGTTGGCCGCCGCGATCACGATCATCCCCGTTCGCGTCCTGAAGCCCTCGAACGGCACGAGCCGCACGCTGCCCGTCGGATGCCGCTTGGGGATCTCGCCCGACAGATTGAAGCTGGCGACCTGACCGGCCTGCCATCCGAGCGCGGTCTCGAACAGCGACGCGTCGACGACGGCACCCTCACCGGTATGAGACCGGCGCAGCAGCGCGGACAGGATCCCGATCACCGCCCACATGCCGGTGCCCACGTCGAGGGCGGGAATGCCGAGACGGAACGGCGGGCTGTCCTCCGACCCGCTCGCCATGAACAGGCCCGCGAACGCCTGCATCATCGGCTCGTAGCCCGGGCGATCCTTCAACGGCCCGACCGGACCGAAGGCGCTGATCGAGCAGTAGATCAGGCGCGGATTGATCGCGCGCAGGTGGTCGGCGCCAAGGCCGAGCACGTCGAGAGCGCCCGGCCGCATGTTCTGGAGCACGACCTCGACGCCGCGCACGTACTCCTTGAGCCACGCGACGTCCCGGGCGTCCCGCAGGTCGAGCGTGATCGACCGCTTGCCGCCGTTCACGTTGTGGAAGACGCTGCCCGCGCCGTTCAGGAACGGCGGGCCCCAGCCGCGCGCGTCGTCGCCGCCATCGGGCCGCTCGACCTTCACGACCTCGGCGCCCAGCCGGGCCAGCGTCTCGCCCGCGAACGGTCCGGCGAGATTCTGCGCGAGCTCGAGGACCGTGATGCCGGTCAGCGGAAGTGCCACCGCGCGGATCTTAGCGCACCTCTGCCGCGTGATACGCTCGCTCCGTGCCCACGAGCAGGCGGCGCGCGCTCGGTCAGCACTTCCTCCGCGACGCCGCCACCGCGGGAGCCATCGTCGATCTCGTCCATCCCACCGCGCACGACCTCGTCGTCGAGATCGGTCCCGGCAAGGGCGCGCTGACCGAGGCACTGGCGCGAACGCCGGCCGCCGTGCGAGCCATCGAGGTCGACACCGGGCTGATCGCTGCACTGCGTGCGCGGTTTCCCGATGTCGACATCGAGGAGGGTGACGCGCGCACCTGGGACTACGGGACGCTCCAGGCGCCGCCCGGCGGGCGCGTCCTCGTCTTCGGCAACCTTCCCTACAGCGTGAGCAAGCCGATCCTGCTCGCGCTCGTGACGGCGCGACACGCGATCAACGAGATGGCGCTGATGCTGCAGCGCGAAGTGGCGGAGCGCGTGGCGGCGAAGCCGGGGGGCAAGGTGTACGGCAGCCTGTCGATCCTCACCCAGCTCTATTTCGACGTGCGCCTGGCGCTTCGCGTGCCGCCCGGCGCGTTCGTGCCGCCGCCGAAGGTCGAGTCCGCCGTCTTGCACTTCCGGACGCTCGATCGTCCGCGGGTCGAGATGGACAGCGAGCGGCGGTTCCACGCCGTGGTCCGGGCCGCGTTCTTGCAGCGCCGCAAGATGCTCGGCAACGCGCTGGCGGCAGGGCTCGGGGTCGACGTCGAGACGGTCCGGACGGCCCTTCAGGCGGCCGGAATCGACGCCACGCGGCGGGCAGAGACGCTGACGATTCAGGAGTTTGCAATGCTCACGTCTCGGCTATCATGAGCCCGATGTCCGGACGGACGGTCCTTCGCCTCGGACTCGTCGCGGTTGTTGCCGTCGGCGTGACATCCGCCGCGGTGCGCTGGCGGCACGACACTGCCGTACCGCCGCCTGTGCAGAGTGTTGCTGCGCCCGCTCCAGTGCCCCCGCCGCCGAGCCCGCCCGCCTCCTCGAGCCACCGCACGCAAGCCGTCGAGCTGAAGCGCGGCGACAGTCTGGTGCGGGCGCTCGCGCGCAAGGGCATCGATCACCGGGTCGGTCAGGACATCGCGGCGGCCCTCAAGCACAGCGGCGCCAACCTCCGAAAGCTGAAGACCAACGACACGCTGGAGATCACGTGGAGCCTGACCGGCGAGCCGATCTCGGTCCGCTACGTCCCGAGCCCCTGGCTCGGCTACGCGGCGGCCTCGGTGGACGGCAAGTGGCAGGCGCGACGCTCGGAGACGCGTCCCGACGTTCGCGTGGAGGCGGTCACCGGCGAGGTGTCGACGTCGCTGTTCGAGGCCGTCGAGATGGCGGGGGAGCCGCCGCTGCTCGTCGTCGACCTGGTCGACATCTTCTCCTCGGACTTCGACTTCACCGCAGACACCCGGCCGGGCGATCGCTTCCGCTTCCTGGTGGAGAAGCGATACGCGGGCGAGCAATTCATCGACACCGGACGGATCCTCGTGGCGCAGTATCTGAGCGACGGACGCTTCCTGACCGGCGTCGATTACGAGCGCACCGGGCGCGGCGGCCACGGTTACTACGACCTGCAGGGCCGCTCGCTCAAGAAGAGCTTCCTGAAGTCCCCGCTCGAGTTCACGCGCATCACCTCGGGCTTCACGTACGCCCGCCCGCATCCGATCCTCGGTGGCACGCGTCCGCACCTGGCCATCGACTACGCGGCCCCCGTCGGCACGCCCGTGCGAGCGGTCGCGCAGGGCACCGTCGTTGCGGCGGGCTGGGACGGCGGGAACGGGATCTCGGTCAAGATCCGGCACGCGCAGACGTACGAGACGATGTACAACCATCTCTCGCGGCTCGGTCCCGGCGTCGCGCGCGGAGCGCGCGTGGTGCAGCGTCAGGTCATCGGCTACGTCGGGGCCACCGGGCTCGCCACGGGGCCACACCTCGACTACCGGGTCGCGCGCGGCGGGCAGTGGGTCAATCCGCTCAAGGAACGCTTCGTGCCGGGTGACCCCATTCCCGCCGAGGAACGCGGCGCGTTTCTCGAGCACGCGCGGACGCTCGTGAGGCGTCTCGAGGACGAGGCGCGGTTCTAGGTCGTCCGATCGACGGGCTGAAGACGTCGCTCGCGTGACGTCCGTCGGCATCCACTATCCGTTTCGAACCTTGCCCGATTACCTGCGGCGTGGTCTCGAGCTCGTCTTTGTCGGGATCAATCCCGGGACGTACTCGGTGGACAAGGGGCATTACTTCGCCCGGAAGACGAATCGGTTCTGGCCGGCGTTCTCTGCGTCGCGGTTGTCGTTGCCCGTGCGGCGCGCTCTCGGCCTCCCGCGGCTGACGCCCGAGCATGATGCCGTGCTGCTGCGGTTCGGGATCGGGTTCACCGACGTCGTCAAGGTCCCGTCCGCGAATGCGGCGGCGCTCGATCCGAAGGAGTTCGTCGCGGGAGCGCCGCAGCTCAGGGACCGGCTCGTGACGTATGCGCCGCGGGTGGCGTGTTTTCATGGCGTGACGGCGTATCGGGCGTTCGCGCGGCACGCGCTCGGCTCCGATGCCGACGCCGAGCTCGGGCCGCAGCGCGAGCGGCTCGGTGGGACACGACTGTTCGTCGTGCCCAATCCGAGTCCCGCCAACGCTCATTTCACGGTCGTGGACCAGCGGCGCTGGTACGACCGGCTCGCCCGCTTCCTGGAGCAGGTCTCCACGCGCTGATCGTCGCGACCCGAGCCGATTTCGCGCGGGCCGCCGGACCGCTCCGACGCCTCGTCGCCCGTCCGGCGCGCATCTCAGAATTTCTGGCCGTCAAACCCCGGTGCTACGATGAAAACGCCCGCAAAACACGCCTGCGAAACCGCTCGCGACTGGAAGGAGCCTCGTTGTCGGATCCGTCGGTACGCCTGATCCCCCTGGGCGGTCTGGGGGAGATCGGGCTGAACATGATGCTGGTCGAGGCCGGTGACGACGTCGTCGCCGTCGACTGCGGTCTCATGTTTCCCGACGACGAGCTGCCGGGCATCGACTACGTCATTCCCGACTTCTCGTATGCGGTGGCCAAGCGCGGCGGCTTCCACGCCGTCGTCCTGACGCACGGGCACGAGGACCACGTCGGGGCGCTGCCGTACCTGCTCCGCCAGGCCCGCGTGCCCGTGTACGGCACGCCGCTCACGCTCGCCCTCGTCCGCGAGAAGCTGCGCGAGCACGACCTCCTCGAGTCCGCCGATCTCCGTGTCCTGCGGCCGCGCGAGGTCATCGAGGCCGGCCCGTTCACCATCGAGCCCATCCGTGTCACGCACTCGATCGTCGACGGCATCGGGCTCGCGATCACCACGCCGGCCGGCGTGGTCGTCCACACCGGCGACTTCAAGCTCGATCCGACCCCGCTCGACGGCGCGACGTCCGACGCGCGGCGCTTCGCGCAGCTCGGCGACGCCGGCGTGCTCGCCCTGTGCTCGGACTCGACCAACGTCGAGCGGCCCGGTCACACGAAGTCGGAGTGGGACGTGGGCGAGGCCCTCGCGCCGCGGTTCGCCGACGCGCAGGGTCGCATCATGCTCGCCACGTTCGCCTCGCACATCCATCGGATCCAGCACGTCCTGAGCCTCGCCGAGAAGCACGGCCGCAGCGTCGCCCTGCTCGGCCGCAGCATGGAGCGCAACGTGATGGTGGCGGCGGACCTCGGCTATCTGCGCCTGCCCGAGGGCCTTGTCCGCCCGCTCGAGGACGTCTGCGCGCTGCCGCCGGAGCGACAGGTGGTGCTGTCGACGGGGAGCCAGGGCGAGCCGAACTCGGCCCTCGCCCTCATGGCCGCGGGCGAGCACAAGTACGTCCAGATCGCGCGCGGCGATCTCGTCATCATCTCGGCCCGCGTCATCCCCGGCAACGAGCGCACCGTGAACCGCGTCATCAACGCGCTCTACCGGCTGGGCGCCGAGGTGCTCTACGACGACAACGCGTTCGTCCACGTCTCCGGCCACGCGAGCCAGGAAGACCTGAAGCAGATGCTGGCCCTGACCCGGCCGCGCTACTTCATTCCCGTCCACGGCGAGTATCGCCACCTGCTGGGGCACGCGCGGCTCGCCATCGCGGCGGGCGTGCCGGCCGATCACGTCTTTCTCGTCGAGGACGGCACCGCGGTGGAGATGACGAGGGACACGGCGCGCGCCATCCCCGGCGTGCCGACCGGACGCGTCCTGGTCGACGGCAGCGGCGTGGGCGACGTGGGCGCCGTCGTCCTGCGCGATCGGCAGCTCCTGGCCGACAACGGCGTGGTCGCGGTCTCCGTGGTGGTCGATCGGAGCGGCGCCGTCGTCTCGGGCCCCGACCTCGACACGCGCGGCTTCGTCTACGTGAGAGACAACGAGCCGCTCCTCACCGAGCTGCGATCGGCGATCGGCAAGGTGCTGAACGAGCGGCCGCGTCCCGACGCGCGGCCGGTCGACGCGCCGCTCGATCGCGAGGCCATGAGCGCGCTCATCCGTACCACCGTGCGGCAGTTCATCAACCACCGCTTCCAGCGCAAACCCATCGTGCTGTCCCTGATCCTGGAGGTCTGATGCCCTCGAGCAGCATCACCACGAGCGGGACGCCGGAGCGCCTGACCTCGGATGGCGCGCAGCGGCCGCGGCGGTCGAGCGCGCGCCGCAGGCGAGAGCCGCGCCGCTGGCTCCGCGAGGTCGAGGCGATCACGCTGCTCGCCGCGTCGGGGTTCACCGCGGTGGCGCTGTTCAATCACGCGCGTGGCGTCGACCCGCACGGCGTCGTCGGCACCATCGGCGACTGGCTCGGCTGGACTCTGTTCGGCGCGTTCGGGTACGCCGGCTTCCTGTTTCCCCTCGTGGTGGCCGTCATTGCCGTGAACCTGTTCCTGCGCCCGCTCACGATGCGAGGGTGGGCGCCATTCGTCGGGCTCGCCGTCATCCTGCTGAGCGCGACGGGACTGCTCGCGCTGACCGCCGCCGCCACGGCGTCGGTTCCGAGCCACGACTACACGCCCGGAGCGGGCGGCGTGGTGGGCTGGGGCGTGACCGAAGGCTTGCGTGTGACGCTGGGCAGCGTGGGCGCCTGGATCGTCGTGCTCACGGGCCTTCCGATCGGCGTGCTCTTCGTCACGCAGGTGTCGTACGCCGCGCTCACCCGCATGGTCTCGACGCGGATCGCCCGGTATCGTCGGCGGCGCGCGAGCGCGGCGAGGACGACACGGCCCGCGCCGGCACCGACGCTCACCGCGCTGCCCGACGCCGACGCGCTGCTCGCCGCGCTACCCGAGCCGCTCGTCGAGGAGCCGCGGCCGCCCGTCGTGGTCGAGCCGCGACGGCGCAGCGGCAGCAAGGACAACCTCGTCTGGCAGGAGACGTTCGACTTCGGCAAGGGCGGGGCCGAGTCGTTCCAGCTTCCCCCGCTCGGCCTGCTGCAGCAGGTGCCCGAGGACCAGAAGTCGTCCGTCAGCAACGAGCACTTCCAGGAGAACGCCGAGATCCTGCGCAAGAAGCTGCTCGACTTCGAGGTCGAGGGCCGCATCGTGCAGGTGAGCCCCGGCCCGATCATCACGTCCTACGAGTTCGAGCCCGCCGCGGGCACCAAGATCAGCCGCGTCGTGAACCTGGCCGACGACCTGGCGCTGTCGCTCAAGGCGGCGTCGGTGCGCATCGTGGGGCCGATTCCCGGGCGCGGCACCGTCGCCATCGAGACGCCCAACGCCGAGATGGCGACCGTCTATCTGCGCGACGTCTTCCAGTCCGCCGACTTCGCCGAGGCGCGCGGCCGCCTGCCGCTCGCCCTCGGCAAGGACGTGACGGGCGGACCGGTCGTGGCCGATCTCTCCGCCATGCCGCACCTGCTCGTGGCCGGCGCGACGGGGACGGGCAAGTCGGTCGGGCTCAACGCGATGATCTGCTCGATCCTCTACAAGATGACGCCGGCCGAGGTCCGCTTCCTCATTATCGATCCGAAGCGGCTCGAGCTCTCGATCTACGAGGGTATCCCGCACCTGCTCTCGCCCGTCGTCACCGACGCCAAGGAAGCCTCCGCGCGCCTGCGCTGGGTCGTGGGCAAGATGGACGAGCGCTACAAGCAGCTCCAGCTCAAGCAGGTCCGCAACATCGACGGCTACAACAAGGTCGTGCCCCCCGAGGAGCGGCTGCCCTACTGGATCGTCGTCATCGACGAGCTGGCCGACCTCATGATGGTGTCAGCCGGCGAGGTGCAGACGTCGCTCGTGCGCCTGGCCCAGCTGGCGCGCGCCATCGGGATCCACCTCGTCGTCGCCACGCAGCGTCCGTCCGTCGACGTCGTCACGGGGCTCATCAAGGCGAACTTCCCCACGCGCATCGCGTTCCAGATGGCGTCCAAGGTCGACTCGCGCACCGTACTCGACGGCAACGGGGCGGAGGCGCTGCTGGGGCGGGGCGACATGATCTTCCTGCCCCCGGGCGCCAACAAGCAGATGCGCGTGCACGGCGCGTGGATCTCCGACGAGGAGGTCAAGGCCGTCTGCGAGTTCCTCCGCACGCAGGGCGTGGCCCAGTACGAGGAGGTCGTGCTCGCCACCGAGGAAGAAGTGGCGGAGGGCGACGCGGCCGATCGCGACGACATCTACTGGGACGCCGTGCACCTGGTGGTCGGCCAGCGGCAGGCATCGATCTCGTTCCTGCAGCGGCGGCTGCGCCTGGGCTACCCGAAGGCGGCGCGCTTCATCGACATGATGGAGCAGGACCGCATCATCGGGCCCGGAGACGGCTCGAAGCCGCGCGAGGTGCTGGTCGGGCCCGAGTACCTGGCCAAGCGAGGGAAGTGACCGGCCCGCTCCTCCTGGGCCTGCTCCTCGTCGCCCTTCTCCCGCGGTCGACCGACGCGGCATGCTCGCCGTCATCGACGCCCGGCCCGGTCCCCACCGCGCTCGTGCTGTCCGGCGGCGGCGCCAAGGGCGCGTGGGAAGCCGGCGTGGCCAGCGCGCTGCTCGCCCGCGGCATTCCGATCCGTCTCGTGGCGGGATCGTCGGCCGGGGCGCTCAACGCCGCGATGGTGGCCGACGGACGACTGGACCGCCTGGAGTCGGTGTGGCGGTCGATCACGCGGGACCAGGTCTACCTGCTGCGTCCGTCCGTCGTGTTCGGCGGGCTGCTGCCGGGATGGCTCACGCTGCTCGCCATGAACCGCGCCGGCTCGCTGCTCGACGCGCGACCGCTCGGGACACTGATCGCGGAGACGATCGACTTCGCTCGCGTGCGCGCGTCACCCATCGCCGTGCTCGTGGTGGCCGCCGACCTCGCCCGTCGCGACACGCGCCGCTTCGACAACGCCACGCTGACGGCGGACGCCCTCCTCGCCGCCTCGGCCGTCCCGGGCGCCTTTGCCCCTGTCGAGGTGGACGGCGTGCTGCTCTCCGACGCCGGCCTGGTCGGACGTGCGCCCGTGCTCGACGCCCTCGAGGCCGGCCCGCCGGTGGGACGCGCGCTCGTGGTGATGAGCTATGCGACCGAGGAGCGGGGCGAGCGTCCCACGACGATGCGGATCGCGCTGGAGGAGGCGTTCGAGATGGCGATGGTGCACCAGGTCCGTCGCGACACCGAGCTGGCGCGTCTCAAGTATCCGGGCATCGACGTGCAGCTGCTCACGCCGTCCGCGCCGCTCGATCTCACACCGCTCGGGTTCGAGCCCGACGGCATCGCGCGCGCGCTCGAGCTCGGCAAGCGCGACGGCTCGGCG
>JBKPPN010000370.1:0-6442 GCA_046733575.1 Candidatus Methylomirabilota bacterium
GGTCGGCCGTGAAGGTGTTGTAGGCGCGGCACAGCGCGCGGCGGTGCTTCTCGGAGGGCAGCCGGTAGTAGTGCAGTCCGGCCGTGGGATAGACGACGCAGAAGTCGAGGCCGAGGTCGTCCAGCCGTTCGTAGAGGAGCGGCGGCATCATCGCGGTCGCCCGGTCCAGCGTATTCTTCGTGGGCAGGAACCAGAACGCTTCCTGGCCGATGCGCCGCCGGCGGCGCTCGTCCACCGACATGCGGAGCGAGTTCGGGACCCGTGCGCTGGCCATGTCGAGCGCCTCCACCGCGGTGTCGCCGCCGATGCGCCGGAACTCCTCACGCATGAGCGGATGGAACTCGGCCCAGTGTCCGTCGGCGTCGACGATCGGGTGTCGCAGCTGGCTGCGCAGCTTCCGGGCCTCGGTGTGACCGTTGGTCGACATGGCCTTCCTCCGTGAGAGAGCGTTCCGGGCTGGCTCGGATAGTACCGCCGAGTGCGTGAGGCCGCTGCGCACGCGTTCCCGCTGCGTGGGGCGGCCGGCGCGCGGCCGCGGTACGCTGAACGTGAAGCCGATGTCGCAGATCCCCCTCTTCGCCACGCCGAGCGAGACGGTCGTCGCCGACGACGCGCGCGGCCGGATCGTCTACACGCCCGACGTCATCTCGCCCGATACGGCGGCGGCCTGGTTCGCCGACCTGCAGAGGGTGGTGCCGTGGAAGTCGCAGCGGCGCCGGATGTACGACCGCGACGTCGACGTGCCGCGTCTGACCGGACATTTCTGGCTCGCCGCGGAGGACGACGTACCCGATGCCATTCGCGCCGCCGCGCGCACGGTCGTCGCCCTCACCGGCGTGCCATTCAACAGCGTTGGGCTGAACTTCTACCGTGACGGCCGCGACAGCGTCGCGCCGCACAACGATCACCTGGACGAGATCGTGGAGGGCTTCCCGATTGCGCTGCTGTCGCTCGGTGCCACGCGACGCATGACGATCCGAGCCAAGGAGCCGCCGCGCCGCGTCTTCCACGTCGACCTCGTCGCCGGCAGCCTGCTCGTGATGGGTTACGAGACCCAGCTGCACTACACGCACGGGATCCCGAAGATCTCGACGCCGGTGAGCGGACGCATCAGCCTCGCGTTCCGGTTGAAGCCGTCGCCCGACGCCGCCGACTCGACGTTCTACCGCTGAGCCGTCCACGTCGACGGATCGGGCACTCCGCCGCCTCGGAGGGCATTCTGCCGCGTACGTGATCGCGACGACGCGCGGGAAGCTCGCAATGTGTCGACGACGCGCATGGCACGCGATCTGCCTCTCCCCGACCGGTCGACTCGACGCATCATCAGTGCAACCAGCCGGACGGAGGACCCATGACAGTCGCGTCGTCGCGGACGCTCGTGAGAGGAATGGTCGCGCTCGTCATCGTCGTCGTGCTCGCATCGGTGGTCGCGATGCCGCGCGAGGGCGAGGCGGCGCGGGGTGAGAAGCGCTATCGCATCGGGATGCTGGACCGAACGTCGGCCGCGGTGAACGCGGCCAACGTGGACGGCTTCCGCCAGGGGCTCCGCGAGCTCGGCTACGTCGAGGGCGAGACGTTCGTCATCGAGTACCGATCGGCCGACGGCCAGGACGACCGCTTCCCCGCGCTCGCCGCGGACCTCGTGCGGGCGAAGGTCGATCTCATCGTCACGCGAGGCACGCCGGCGGCGCTCGCCGCGAAGCACGCGACGACGACCATTCCGATCGTCATCACCGGCGTCGGCGACCCCGTGGGCCAGGGCGTGGTGACGAGCCTGGCGCGCCCCGGCGCCAACATCACGGGGATGAGCGCCGCCGTCACCGACATCTTTCCCAAGCGTGTTCAGCTCTTGAAGGAGCTGGCGCCGAGGACGAGGCGCGTCGGCGTCCTCTTCAACATGGGCAACCCCGCGCTACCGCCGCAGTGGCGCGAGGTGGAGCGTGGGGCGCGCGCGATGGGCGTCGAACCGCAGCTGCTCGACGTCCGCAAGGCGGCCGATCTCGAGCCCGCCTTCGACACCGCGGCCAGTCAACGCGTCGACGCCTTGCTCGTCGGTCTCGACACCGTGACGCAGACGAACCAGGCGCTCATCGTGGAGCTCGCGGCGCGCCACCGGCTGCCCGCGATGTACGCGTCGGCCGAGTTCACGGGAGGGCTCATCTCCTACGGCGTGAACTATCCGGAGATGTACCGTCGCGCGGCGAGCTTCGCGCACAAGATCTTCCGCGGCGCGCGTCCCGCCGACCTCCCCGTGGAGGAGCCGACGACGTTCGAGCTCGTGATCAACCCGCGGACGGCGCGCACGCTGGGACTGACGATTCCCCCCACGCTCCTCGTCCGCGCCGACCGTCTCATCGAGTGGCCGAGCGCCGCGCCCGCTCCACCGCCGAGAGCGTCGCGAGCCGGCGAAACGCAACGACCTTAGCCAACCTGGGCGGCTCGACCCCGGCTCGGAGCCGACGCGGCGAGCCGCGTCGGCCGTCGACGTCCGGTACCATCGCGATCGGCGCGACGGTGGAGCGACGCCGGCGCCGGTCTCGCCGGCCATCTCTCCCTGGGAATTTTTCGGCCGCGACACTACCATGGCGACGACGCGAGGTGATCACGATGGCGACCGCGGAACCGATGAGGGATCCCATTCCATGACGGAGTCGTGGCTGCCCTTCGACGCGAGCGAGTACGAGGCCCGGCAGGCGAAGCTGCGCGCCCACCTGGAGCAACGCCGCCTCGACGCCATGCTGCTCTCGGGTCCCGAGAACCAGTTCTACGTCACCGGCTACGAGACGACGGGCTTCCACTCGTTTCCCCAGACGCTCATCGTGCCGCGTGCCTCGCCGCCGCTGCTCGTCACGCGACGGCTGGAAGAGGGGAACGCGGAAGCCGCGCACGCGCTGCCGTGTCGCGGCTATCGCGACGACGAGGATCCCGCGGTGGCGGTGGCCCAGGCGCTGCGCGACCTGGGACTCGGGGACAAGACGATCGGCGTCGAGAAGACGGTGCCGTGGCTCACGGTGCGGCTGTTCGAGGGTCTGCAGCAGGCGCTGCCGAGCGCCAAGCTCGTCGACGCGTCCGGACTCGTCGAGCTGATGCGGGCGGTGAAGTCGGCCGCGGAGATCGCATACATGCGACAGGCCGCGGTGGCCGTGGGGGCCGGCATGCGCGCCGGCCTCGACGCGATTCGCGAGGGCGCCAACGAGCGCGACGTCGCGGCGGCCGTCTTTCCCGCCCGCATTCGCGCCGGCAGCCACTTCGTGCGCAATCCGACCTACATCACCGCCGGTCCGCGTTCGGCGCTCGCCCACGCCACGTGGCTGGGGCGCACGCTCGTGCGTGGTGACGTCGTCTTCATGGAGATGGGCGCGAACGTCCGCCACTACGACGCCGCGCTGATCCGCACCGCGGTGATCGGTCCGCCGCCCGACGACGTGCGGCGCGCGGCCGACGCGTCGATCGCGGGCCTCACCGCGGCACTCGCGACCGTGCGCGCCGGCATTCCGGGCTCGGAGGTCTATCGCGCCACCCGCGACGCCATCGCGCGCGCGGGATGCGCGGAGTTCTTCCTGCACCGAGCCGGCTACGGGATCGGGATCGAGTTCCTGACCTGGATCGAGCGGGGCGGCGTCAGCCTCGACGCCGGCTCGTCCACCGTCCTCGAGCCGAACATGACGCTGCACCTCGTACCCTACCTGTTGCTTCCCGGCGTCGGGTCTGTCGGCTTCAGCGAGACGGTTCGCGTGACGGACACCGGGTGCGAAGCGTTGACCGACTGTCCACGTGTCCTCACCGTCGGCTGAGTGCGGGCGCGGGCGGCGACGGTGGGTTGGAGACCCTCCTGACGCCGCGGGCTGTGGGAACTCGCGCGCCGGCGGTCACCCCGCGAACGTCCAGCGGGGATCGGCGGCCGGGATCTCGACCTCGGGAAGCTTCAGCTCGCGGCGCACGATGTTGGCGCCGAGGTTGATCGCAATCGACTTGTAGAAGGCGATGCGGCGAGCCAGTCCCTCGCGACCGAAGCCGCAGTCGCTGGTCAGGATGAGCCGTTCGGGCGGAACGTACTCCAGCGCGCGGCGCACGAGGCCGGCGACGAACTCCGGCGGCTCCACCGCGGCCGTGGAGTGGTTCACCACGCCGATGGCGATCTTCTTGTCGGTGCGGACATTCTTCAGCAGGGGCAGGTCACGGCCGTTCGTCGAGGCGCACTCCAGCGTCACGACGTCGGCGTTGGTGGCGAGCAAGTGCGGTAGCGCGCGCTCGTAGGACGGGCGCTCCCAGTACATGGGCTGCTGGTTGGGATTGCCCCAGCACGTGTGCAGCCACACCTCGGTGTCGAGTCCCGCGATCTCGCGATTGAATGCCTCGGTGAAGAACTCCAGGTCCTTGTCGGTGGCGCTCCCGTTGGCGCTCGCGATGTGGTGCTGCGGCTCCTCGATCTGGATCACGCGGCAGCCCGCCGCGGCGACCTCGTGCAGCTGCGCGTTCAGCACGTCGGCGACGGTGTTGATCATTTCGCGGTCGGAGCCGTAGTGACGGTTGACCAGCATGCGCACGACGGTCTGTGCGCTGATCGTCCCGAACTTCACCGGGCGTGCACTGAAGCGCTGCGCGGTCTTGAACACCGCGGCGTACTGCAGCCCGTCGTCGGCGACGGCGCCACCCACGATCCCGGGCTGGTAGGCCTCCATGACCTCGCGCAGGATGTGACCCGGCGGCAGGCCGCGCCAGCCCGCGCCCGCGGCGCGGTCGACGTGGCCCGTGATGCCGCGCAGCCGCTCGATGACGTAGAAGAACCACGACTTGCCGCCGACGGTGAGGTCGAAGCGCGAGTCGCCGTCGGTCACGATGTCGAGGCCCGCCATCTCCTGCTCGCGCACCAGGCACGACACGGCGTCCAGGTACTGCTCGCGGAACCGGGCGTCGCCCATCGCGTCCTTGAACGCGCGCCCGCGCAGCTCTTCGGTGAACCAGTGCGGCCGCGGGTACGAGCCGGTGATGGTGGTCGGGAGCACACGATCGCGTGTGGCGTTGAGCATGCGCAGACTGTGGCCGCTCTCCCGCGATGGTGTCAAGCGGGCCCGCCGCCATCGCCGCGACGTTCGCGCTCGATTTTCCCGGGACCGTCGCTTACTGTAGCGGTCGTGTCCGAGCCTGACGTGCCGCCGGCTCCCGACGACCGATCCGTTCCCGCTGCGCTCAGTCCCGGCGCGCGCAAGGTGCAGGAGACGCTCCGCGCCCTCGGGCTTTCGGGCGACGTGGTGGAGTTCCGCGAGACCACGCGCACCTCCGCCGATGCCGCGAAGCGCGTCGGGTGCGAGGTGGGACAGATCGCGAAGTCGCTCGTGTTCCGCGCGCAGACGAGCGGCCGCGCGGTTCTCGTGATCGCGAGCGGCGCGAACCGGGTCAACGAGTGGCGCGTCGGCGTGCTGCTCAAGGAAGTGCTGGAGAAGGCCGGAGCGGCCCTCGTGCGCGAGGCCACGGGCTTCGCCATCGGCGGCGTGCCTCCCGTCGGCCATCCCGCACCGCTCCCGACCTACATCGACGAGGACCTCATGCAGTACGCCGAGATTTGGGCCGCGGCGGGCACCCCGAACGCCGTGTTCAGGCTGACGCCGGCCGACCTCGTGCGCGTCACCGGCGGCGCGGTGGTCAAGGTCACCTGACGATCACCGCCTGAGCACCGAGAGCGTGGCTGGTTCCCGGCCGTCCACCGCCGACGCGCGCCGACTGATCCCGGAGCTCGGTGACGACGAGCGGCGTGAGCGGCCTCCGGAGGTGAGGCCGCTCACCTTCGACGACATGGTGTTTCCCACGCACCACTTTCGCGACATCCGCTTCTTCGTGCCGATCGAGAGCGTTCGCGAGGGCGACCATCAGGTCCTGGCGGCGCGCAGGCCGCGCCAGCTGCGCGAGCCGGTGATCGACCTGGACGGGCTGAGCGCACATCCGTCCGTGCGATCGGTCATCGCCTCGTCGCCGCTCTCCGCCTCGCGGCCGCTCCCGTCCGTCGAGGAGCTGCTCCTGCTCCAGGGGACGATCATTCCGGATGCCGCGACGCTGCACTGTCTGGTCGGGCTGCGGCGGCTGTGGGCGGGCTGGGCGGGACTCGACGGGGCGCGCGGGCGGCTCGACACGTCGACGCTGCCCGCGACGATCGAAGCGCTCGGCGTCGGCCGCCATCATCTGCCCGGCGCGGTGAACGACCTGGCCAGGTTGACGGCGCTGGGGGATCTCCATCTGTTCCACTGCTGGCCGCGCGACACCGTGCGTCCGCTCGCCGCGCTCGGGCGACTCGAGCGTCTGCGTGCCGACGCTCCGGGCGGATGGTCGGCGCTCCGCGAGTGCGCCGCGCTCGAAGACGTCTCGATGATCCAGCCGCGCCTCACCGATCTGCGGCCGTTCCGCACCTGGACGCGGCTACGGCGGCTCACCGTCACCGGGTCGGGCC
>JBKPPN010000371.1:0-4254 GCA_046733575.1 Candidatus Methylomirabilota bacterium
CTCGCGCGTCTGCAGAAGGAGCTCGTCGCGAAGGCGGCCAAGCCGCGCTGGCCGTTCGATGCCAGCGCCGGCCGCGATCCCGAGCTCGAGGCTCGGGTGACCCAGATTGCGGGGCCGAAACTGTCGGCCGCGCTCGCCACGCACGAGAAGCAGGCCCGCGCCGACGCCGTCAACGCGGTGTTCGACGAGGTCATGCGCACGCTCGCCGTGGACGAGAGCAAGAAGCCGCTCATCCGGGACGCGTTCGAGAAGATCGAGAAGGCCGAGGTCCGCCGACTCATCGTGGACCGCGGCATCCGCGTCGACGGCCGCAAGGTGAACGAGATCCGGCCCATCGCCATCGAGACCGGCTATCTCCCGCGCGCCCACGGGTCGTCCATCTTCACGCGCGGCGAGACGCAGGCCCTCGTGTCGGCCACGCTGGGCACCAAGGCCGACGAGCAGAAGATCGAGTCGCTCGAAGGCGAGTCGTACCGTCACTTCATGCTGCACTACAACTTCCCGTCGTTCTCGGTGGGCGAGGTGCGCCGGTTCGGATCGCCGTCCCGCCGGGACATCGGCCACGGCGCCCTGGCCGAGCGTGCGGTGGAGGCGGTGCTCCCGGCCAAGGAGGACTTCCCGTACACCATCCGCGTGGTGTCGGACATCCTCGAGTCGAACGGGTCGTCGTCGATGGCCAGCGTGTGCGGCGCCTCGCTCGCCCTCATGGACGCGGGCGTGCCGCTGAAGACGCACGTGGCCGGCATCGCCATGGGGCTGGTGAAGGAAGGCGACAAGTTCGGAATCCTCACCGACATCATGGGGACCGAGGATCACTACGGCGACATGGACTTCAAGGTCGCCGGCACCGAGAAGGGCATCGCAGCCCTGCAGATGGACATCAAGATCTCCGGTGTGTCCATCGACATCATGCGCACCGCGCTCCAGAATGCGCGGGAAGCACGGCTTGCCGTGCTGGCCAAGATGCGCGAGGCCGTCGAGAAACCGCGACCGGAACTGTCGCCCTACGCCCCGCGTTTCGTGACCATCAAGATCCGCACCGAGAAGATCCGCGAGATCATCGGCCCGGGCGGCAAGGTCATCCGCGGCATCCAGGAGCAGACGGGGGCGAAGATCGATGTCGAGGACGACGGACGCGTCACGATCTTCTCGCCCGACAACGCGTCCGTGCAGAAGGCCCTCGGCATGGTGCAGGACATCTGCCGCGAGGTCGAGCTCGATCGGATCTACCAGGGCAAGGTCAAGAAGATCGTCGAGTTCGGGGCGTTCGTCGAGGTGATTCCCAACACGGAAGGCCTGCTGCACATCTCGCAGATCGCGGAGACGCGCATCCGCGCCGTGCAGGACGTCCTGAGCGAGGGCGACGAGGTGTTCGTCAAGGTCATCGAGATCGACGGCAACGGCAAGATGCGGCTCAGCCGCAAGATGGCGTTGCGCGACAAGCCGGAGCTCGCCGCGAAGGAAAAGCTGCGCAACCCTGACGCGGGGTCGCCACCGCGCGAGTGACGGGGTGACCGAAGGCTACCGCCGGAGCGTCCTGCCCAACGGTATCCGGGTCATCACCGAACGGATGCCCCACGTGCGTTCAGTGGCCGTGGGCGTGTGGCTGGAGACGGGCTCGCGTCACGAGTCCGAGAGCCACGGCGGCATGTCGCACCTCATCGAGCATCTCGTGTTCAAGGGCACCGCCACCCGCTCCGCCGAGGACATCGCACGCACGATGGACTCGGTGGGCGGGCAGATGGACGCCTTCACCACCAAGGAGCACACCTGCTTCTACGTGCAGGTGCTGGACGAGCACCTGCCGCTCGCCGTCGATCTCCTCACCGACATCCTGCTCCACCCGCTCTTCAACGCCGAGGAGCTGGAGCGCGAGAAGTCGGTGGTGCTGCAGGAGATCAAGATGGTCGAGGACACACCCGACGACGTGATCTACGACCTCTTCGCGGCGCAGGTATGGGCCGGTCATCCCCTCGGTCGTCCGATCCTCGGCACGCGCGAGCTCGTGTCCGGCTTCGGGCGGCAGACGATCCTCGCCCACTTCACCGAGGAGTACGTGCCGCCGCGCATCATCATCGCGGCCGCGGGCAACGTCACCCACGAGCAGGTGCTCGATCTCTTCGGCAAGGGGTTCAACGGCTTCAAGCGCGACGCCGTCGCGCATCAGGACACCCGGGCGTTGCTCACGCCCAGCGTGAACATCGTGCACAAGACGCTCGAGCAGGTGCACCTCGTGATGGGATTTCCCGGGCTGCCCCACGCCGCGAAAGAGCGCTACGCGCTGTTCCTGCTCATTGACGTCATCGGCGGGAGCATGTCGTCGCGGCTGTTCCAGGAAATTCGCGAGCGCCAGGGTCTCGTCTATTCCATCCACTCCGGGACGCAGGCCTTCTCCGACATCGGCGTGCTGTACCTCTACGCCGCGACGGAGGCGGGCGACTTTTCGAAGGTCCTGAAGTCGGTGCTCAAGGAGATCCGCGAGCTCAAGAAGACCGGCGTCACCCAGGAAGAGCTGAAGCGCGCCAAGGATCATCTGAAAGGCAGCCTGATGCTGTCGCTCGAATCGACCTCGAGCCGGATGCACCGGCTCGCCAAGCAGGAGGTGCACCTCGGCTCCTTCCTCACCATGGACTCGATGCTCGCCGCCATCGAAGCCGTCCGTCACGAGGAAGTGCAGGTGCTCGTGAGCGAGCTTCTCGACGAGGAGCAGCTCGCGCTGACCACGCTGGGTCCGCTCGACCGCCGCAACCTGCCGCGCGAGCTGCTGAGACACTGAACCTCGGAAGGGGCACTTCGTCCCCTTCCGACGCTCCTCGCACCGCTGCGCCGTGCTCGTCGCTGCCTGCCTCTTCGGATTGCGCGGGTGGAGCCCGCGCATGAGCGTTCACTCGATCCGTGGCGACGTTTGGGCAGTGTGGGGCTTTTCTCAGGGGGGAAACTGAATTATGGTGTTGCGCGTGACGGCGATGCGGGTCGGCCGCCGACGACCGAGATCGACGCCCTTCACGCCTTCCGGTCAGTGGCTCCTTCACCTGTCGGGTCCCGCCTCGTCCGCATCGGTGGTGCTCGCATGATTGAACGCTACACGCGGCCGGCGATGGGCGGGCTCTGGAGTGAGCAAGCGAAGTACGAGGCGTGGCTCCGTGTCGAGCTCGCGGTGTGTGAGGCGTATGCGCGGCGCGGTCGGATTCCGGCGGATGCCATGGCGCGCATCCGGGCGCAGGCGAGGGTCGACATCGGCAGGATCCTCGAGATCCAGCAACGAGTGAAGCACGAGATGATCGCGCTGCTCACCAGCCTCGAGGAGCAGCTCGGCGCCGACTCGCGATTCGTGCACATCGGGCTCACCACCAACGACGTCTGGGACACCGCGACGGCGCTCCAGCTTCGCGCGGCGGCGGATCTCTTGCTCGAAGGGCAGGAGCGGCTGCAGCGCGCGCTCCGCGCGCTCGCCCTTCGCTATCGCGACACGCTGACCGTGGGGCGGACGCACGGCGTGCACGCCGAGCCCACGACGTTCGGGCTCAAGGTCGCCGTGTGGTACGTGGAGGCGGGGCGCAACCTCGAGCGCTTGAAGCGTGCACGTGACGTCGTGGCGGTGGGGAAGCTGTCCGGCGCGGTGGGCAACTTCGCTCACGTGGAGCCGGAGATCGAGGACGAGGTGTGCGCGGCGCTGGGCCTCGGCGCGGAGCCGGTGTCGACGCAGATCGTGCAGCGCGATCGTCACGCGGAGTTCGTCACCACGCTGGCCGTCGCGGCGGCGTCACTGGAGAAGATCGCGCTGGAGATCCGCGGGCTGCAGCGAACCGAGGTGCTGGAGGCGCAGGAGCCGTTCGGCGAGGGGCAGAAGGGCTCGAGCGCCATGCCGCACAAGCGCAACCCCGAACTGTCCGAACGCGTGTGCGGGCTGGCCCGCCTGCTGCGTGGCAATGCCACCGCTGCGCTCGAGAACGTTGCCCTGTGGCACGAGCGCGACATCAGCCACTCGTCGGTGGAGCGCGTGATCTTGCCCGACTCCACGATCGTGCTCGACTACATCCTCGACCTGACCGCCTTCATGCTGGAGCATCTCGACGTCGATCCCGGACGCATGGCGGAAAACGTCGAGAAGAGCCACGGTCTCATCTATTCCCAGAACGTGCTCCTCCGACTCACCGAGGCCGGCTTGCCGCGGCAGGTGGCCTACGAGATCGTGCAGAAGAACGCCATGCGCGCGTGGAAGGAACGCCGGTCGTTTCTCGAACTCCTCGGGGA
>JBKPPN010000372.1:0-5291 GCA_046733575.1 Candidatus Methylomirabilota bacterium
GTCCAGTCGGGCACGGCAGCCGGGGGCTCTCCCGTGATGGCCGTGACGAGCAGCGTGAGCTCGGTCCGCGTGTGAGGCGCGAGCACCACGACGTGCTCGACGCTGCCTGCATCGACGCGCGCGGGAGGCGGATCGAACTCGAGGCGCGTCGATCGCGTGATGCCGTCGAGCCCGTGGTAGGCGAGGACGACCGCGTGCTTGTCCATCGCGGGCGGGACGATGGTCCCGCGGACGGCGCGCGGGTGTCCGCGCACTTCGAAGACGTCGACGAAGTCCGTGTCGAACGTCCACACGAAGGCCAGCTCGTGGGGGAGCTGATCGAAGCCCTCGATGACCACGCGCTGGTAGAGCTGCCGACCGAAGAGCATCACCCGGCGGGCGATCCGGATGGCGCGCCCGGCGACGACGAGACGCTGGTCCTGCACGATGTCGGGGTTGGCCAGATCGATGCTCGCCATGTGGGCGTCGTCGTCCACGGCGGCGTTGAGCAGGGTGGGACGCCAGCCCTGTCCCCGGAGCTCGAGATGGCGCAGGAATCGCGTGCCCTCGACGTAGAAGCCGAACTCGCTGCCATGGAGCGCGGGCAGGTCGCCGCGGCGATCGGCGACCACGAAAGCTTCGTCGTGCTTCAGGACGAGCTTCGGAAGATCGGCCGCGATGCTCGACGCGAGGATGTAGTAGCGATCGCCGACGCGGAGATCGTCGGCGGGCGGCTCGAGGGTCATGCCGCCCGGCGCTCCTCGATCAGTCCGCGGTACACGCGTTCGTAGTCGTCGGCCATCCGCTCGACGGTGAAGCGGGCCTCGACGTGTCGTCGGCACGCCGCGCGGTCGATGGTGTCGATGCGCTTCACCGCGTCCACCAGCTCCGTCAGCCGGTCACCGACGAACCCGGTCACGCCGTCCACCATCACCTCGGGAACGGAGCCACACGGGCGCGCGATCACCGGGGTGCCGCACGCGAGCGCCTCGATCATGGCGAGGCCGAACGGTTCCGGCCAGTCGATGGGAAACAGCAGCGCCAGCGCGCCGCCGAGGAACGCCGGCTTGTGCGCGTCGTCGATTTCACCGATGTATTCCACGAGCGGATCGTCCATCAACGGGCGAATGCAGGCATCGTAGTACGCGCGGTCGTCCTCGTCGATCTTCGCCGCGATCTTCAGCGGAAGGCCGACGTCGCGCGCGATGGCGATGGCGAGATCGAGCCGCTTCTCGGGCGAGATCCGGCCGATGAAGGCCAGATAGCGGCCCGGATCCGGGGCGAAGGTGAACCGACCGAGCGGAAGCCCGTGATGGACCGTCGCGGCCCACCGGACGTCGAGGCTCCTGAGCGGCCGTCGCTGGGCGTCGCTGATCGAGACGAACGGGACGCGCGGGAAGTGTGGGAAGACCTGGCGCAGGAAGGGGAGATCGAGCCGGCCGTGCAGGGTGTGGACGGTCGGCGTGGAGACGAGCGCGCCGAACGGGAAGCCCAGGTAATCCACGTGACAGTGGATGACGTCGAACTCGTGCGCGCGCGTGAACACGTCGGCGAGGTGGATCATGTGGGCCGGCAGGGCGTCGAGCGGTGCCGTCGCGAGCCGCAGCGCGTTCGGTACCACGCTACGGAGACGCGCGCGCGTCAGCGAGTCTCCGCTCGCGAACAGGGTGACGGCGTGGCCGCGTCGGACGAGCTCTTCGGTGAGATACGAGACGACGCGCTCTGTCCCGCCGTACAAGTGGGGCGGAACTCGCTCATAGAGTGGAGAGACCTGGGCGATTCGCACGGGCTGTATACCTCCGGGAGACGGGAAGAGCATGGCCGCTCGGCGGGGCAAGTTCGTTCGCGGAACATCGCGACCGACGTCGCGTTTCGCGCGGACCGAGACCCGTGTGCCTCGTCCGTCGCGCCTCTTCACGCACGACTCGCGTCACGTCATCCGCGCATAACCTTCCTGACATCGTATGCGGGCTGACGGGATTGCAAGACAAATGCCCTCGGGTATCGCGGATGTCATGGTCGCTTGTTCATTTGCTGCCGCCGATGTGTCGGTTCACGAGTTCGTCGTGGACGATACAACATTCGCCCTATCATGGTCGTGCTGTGGTTCGTCCATGCCCGAAGTGCGAAACGCCGAACCGCGACAGCACTCAATTTTGTGTCCGCTGCCACCTCGCGCTGCGCGTCGTCTGTCCCGCGTGCGGCGCGGTGCAAGGGGCGAGCGCGGCGTGTGGTGCGTGCGGGACCGACTTCGTGAAGTACGGTGCGATGAAGCTGGCCGCGCTCCGGACGGAGCTCGAGGTGGGGCGCCGGCGGTCGCGCCGCCGTGCCGCGCTCACGCGGGCGGTGTTGCTCGCGCCCCTGACACTCGGCTGGTCGCTGGTGTCCTACTCGCGGTCGCAGGCTCGCGACTGACCGCGGGTCAGCGGTCGCCCCGCGCGGTTTCCTGCTTCACGAGTCCGTATCCCTTGGCCCGCATGCATGCCGAGTACACGCGCTGCTCCTCGGCGAACCGGTCGGCGGGGAACGTCCCGATCGTGTCGTACAGATACGGGGAACGCCAATTGCCGGGCCACGGAAACGCAGCGTCGTACTCGTCGGCGACGAGACGCGCGTGCCGGTTACACTCCTGCGAGTCCTGCGCGACGTCGGCGGGCGTGGCGCCCGTCTTCTCCCAAGCGTAGTGTGCGCATCCGGCCGCAAGAACGGCCACGGCGGGAACCACGACAGCGAGACGCCTCCACATCATGTGGGAGGCACGTACAAGAACGATGCCGGCGGTGGCGAGGAAAGACGGGGCGACAGCCGGCCGATCGAACGACGTGACGTCGCGCGCTGAACGGCGGTCGGTCAGCTCCGTGCTGGCGACTTCTTCGCCGAGGCCGGGCGAGCGGGGCACTGCTTGTGGTACCAGGTACTGCCGAGCTTCACGTGGTTGCCGTTCTTCCGGATACGCAGCTTGCACTTCGGACACGTCCCCATTGCCCGCTCATCTCCTTCGGGTGCCGTTCCTCGAGGGAAGACACGAGCGCGTATTATAGCAACGCCGTGACCGACTGCGTATTCTGCCGCATCATCGCGCGCGAAAGTCCCGCCGACATCGAGCTCGAGGACGACCACGTGCTCGCCTTCAAGGACATCTATCCCAAGGCGCCCGTTCACATCCTCATCGTTCCGAAGCGTCACATCCCGTCGCTCATGGCTGTCGACCCCGACGACGCGATGGCGCTCGGACGCTGTCTGGTCGCCGCGCGCACGATCGGCGAACGCACGGGTTTCGCCGAGAAAGGATATCGCGTGACGGTGAACTGCGGGCCGGACGGCGGGCAGGTCGTCTACCACGTCCACTTCCACTTCACCGCCGGACGACGACGCTGAGCTAGACCTTGCCCTCGAGGGGCAGCCCCGCGTTGGCCCAGTTCGTCAGGCCCCCCTTGAGGATGCGCACGTCCCGGAATCCGACTCCTCGCAAGCGGTGCGCCACACGGGCGCTCGTCGCCTCATCGGGTCACGTGCAGTAAGCCACGACGACACGGTCGTGATCCAGGTCTCGCGTCTTTGTCTGGTCGTCGAGGTCGTCCTCGCTGACATGAACGGCATGCGGGAGTCGTACCGGGCTTCGCTCGTAGGTCTGGCGACTTCGTGCGTCGAGGATGATCGGCGGCTGAGGCGACGTCTCGAGCAGGCGGACAACGTCGGCGGGCGTGATCCGAAACCGATTTCGCCTCCAGCGAAGAACGCCGAGCACACCGGCGGCGACCGCACCCATCGACGTCCCGGCGAACGCCAGCGCGACGAATGGAATCCGCCGTCGCGGGGGGTGACCGATCAAGTACTCGTTCTCGGCCGCGATCCGTCGCACGTCGGGCAGCCCGGGAACGAGACGGTCAGCCTCGCGGAGCGACTGGGCCGCGTTTCTGTGACGGCCCGCGAAGAAGTCGTCCAGCGCCTTGCGCCACGCTGTATCGAACCGGCCGGGACCGTTCGCGACGGCGCCGCTGCCTGCGAGGAATTCTCGGATCGCCATCGCGGGGATCACGAAGTTGAAGCCCTGAACCGCGTCGCCGCGACTGTCGGCATCCGGCATGACGAACGTCAGCATGCCGATGACGCGGCCCTCGGCGTCGACCGCTGGGCCGCCGCTGTTGCCCGACACCGCCTCGGCGTCCGTCTGGAACACGGGCTGACCGTTCACGTCTTCTCTGAATCCGGACAGCGATCCTTTGGTGACCGTCGCCTCATGCTGCGCGGACGTGCCAAGCAGTTCGTGTTTCAGAACGACGCCGGGAAAGCCCAGAATGTAGATCGCGTCACCGATGCGCTCGACTCGACGGTCGGCGAGTGGCAGCGACGGCAGGTCGGGGCTGTCGACCTGCAGGAGGGCCATGTCCCGTCTCGACATCGTTCCCGCGCTGCCCACGGGGCTCGCCTTCACGACGCGAGCGACCAGCTTCATTCCGTTCGACAGCACGACGGTGATGACGGGCTTCGCTTCGACACGTGCCGACGATCGCTGTTCCGCAACAGCCTGACGGACGAGGTCGCGTTCCAGCTCCGGGCGCTCGCCGGACGCCACGCCGCGCGCGGACAGGAAGGTCTCTAGACAGGCCTTGCGTACGGCGGCGTCGAGGATCGCGTCGGTGAGCGAAGCGAGCGGCGGGGTGGTCGACGCCACGACATGCGCACTCGTAACGAAGACGCCGTTCGGACTCACCCCCCACGCTGTTGCCGTCTCGCGAACCAGCGTGACGGTCACGCGCTGATCGCTGATCCCGCACCGGACCGTGACGTCAGCAGCGACCTCCGCAACGACGAGCGTCACTCCCGGCTTGGATCGGAGTAACGCCTCCTGCACCGAGACGGCATCCGCCGCGGACACGAGCAAGAGCACACAAAAGGTGAGGCCGCCGACGCGACGCATGAGACAGGGATTCTAGCGCCGGGGACTGAAAACGACGAAGGCCCCAGGGCAGATCCTGGGGCCTTCGCGCTCTAGCGGCGAACTTACTTCAGGAGCTTCAGGGCGTCGAGCTTCTGAGCTGCCGTCGCGCTATCGCCAGCCTTGCACGCAGCCTCGGCCTCGGCGATCAGCTTGGCAGCGGACGCGCTCGGCTGTGCTCCAGCGAGCGACCGCGGGGCCTGAGTCTCCTGACCACGCGGAGCCTGGGTCTCCTGACCACGCGGGGCCTGGGTCTCCTGACCACGCGGAGCCTGGGTCTCCTGACCACGCGGCGCCTGGGTCTCCTGACCACGCGGAGCCTGGGTCTCCTGACCGCGCGGCGCCTGGGTCTCCTGACCGCGCGGAGCCTGGG
>JBKPPN010000373.1:0-4413 GCA_046733575.1 Candidatus Methylomirabilota bacterium
CCACACCCCGCGCGTCGCTTCGTCCCAGACGGGCAGCTCGCTGGCGATGAAGTACGACGGAAACCTCGCGCCGGCCGTCACCAGGCGCGCGGACGGAGCGTTGCGCGCGCCGGGCCGGAACAGCTTTCGCTCGACGCGCTCGCGCTCGGCGCGTCGGCGCTCGCCGCGGCACTCCTCGCCGCGTGCGACTCGCAGGGCCCGCGCGGCAGCGCGCGGCTGCTCCGCTTCGCCGAGCGGAAGAACGAGACCGTCGAGCGGTGGCTGCTGCGCCACACGCGCATGGACCACGCGGCCGCCGGCGCCGCGGCGGCCGGCGCGCGCCTGCCGTCGTACTTCATCTCCGACAGCGTGCCCGTGTGGGACGCCGCCGCCCGCGGCCCATGGCGGCTCGAGGTGTCGGGGCTCGTCGCGCGCCCGCTCTCGCTCACGCTCGACGACCTGCGCCGACTGCCGGCGGTGCGCCAGCGCGTCAACCACTACTGCGTCGAGGGGTGGACGGCGGTCGCCGAGTGGTGGGGCGTACGCGTCGCCGAGCTCGCCCGCGTCGCCGGCGCCCGCCCCGACGCGCGCTACGTCGACTTCCAGTCGTTCGACGACGGCTACCACGAGAGCTGGGACGTCGAGAGCGCGACGCACCCGCAGACGCTCGTCGCCTACGCGAAGGACGGCGCGTTCCTCCCCCCCGCCTACGGCGCGCCCGCCCGCCTCCACTCCCCCGTGAAGCTCGGCTACAAGAACACCAAGTACCTCACGAAGGTCGTCTTCCTCCCCGAGCGGAACGGCGGCTACTGGAGCGATCAGGGCTACGAGTGGTACGGCGGGACGTGAGAGGGCGGCTGTGGGCTCTCGGCTATGGGCTGTGGGCCGTGGCCGTGGGCTCACAGCTGCAGACTTGCCGGAAGCCGAGAGCCCATAGCCCACAGCCGAGAGCTCACAGCCGAGTGCCGCCTTTCACCGCACCGTGAACGGCACCGCGAACTGCGTGTCGCCCCAGACGTACTTGAGCGTCCCGCCGTTCCCCGCCGCGTTGGGCTCGACGAGGAAGGTGAAGCGCTCCGACGGTGTCGCCGCCTTGGTGACGGCCGCGGTGACGCGGGCGAGGTCCTTCGACGCGTCGTACTCGGTGCCCCACTGGCCGACCTGGCGGTTGATGATCAGCTTCGCCGTGCCGTCGCTGTTGGGGATCGTCCAGAGCGTGTAGCTCCCGGCGGGGACCGCGGTGCCGCCGAGGACGAGGTCGCGCGACGTGGTGAACACCGTCGCCGCGTTGGCGCCGGTGCGCCAGACCTGCCCGTACGGGAGCAGCACGCCGCCGAGCAGCGTGCGCCCGCGCACCGCCGGCCGGCTGTAGACGACGCTCATCTGCGCCGACCCGACGGTCGCGCGCATCGTGTCGAGCGGCGAGAGGACGCCGAACGGCTGGCCCGCCGCTTCGCTCGCCGCCCACGCGTTCCCGGCGGCGCGGACGTCGACGTCGTCGACGCGGTCGACCATCACCTTCTGCGTCGTCGTGAGCCCCTGGACGCTGAGAATGCGGCCGCGGGCGTCGACGTGGATGCGGTAGGCGTTCTGCTCGAAAACGGCGAAGGTGAGCGAGTCGCTCCCGATGCGGCGCACGGTCGCGGGGACCGGCGCCGGCGCGCCGAGCGCGACGAGCTGCACCACCGCGCTGTCGCCCGACATCGTCATCGCGCGCCGCGTCAGCAGCTCGAGGATGCCGTAGCTCAGGTTGACGTACGGCAGCGCGCCGCGGGCCGCGTAGTGGAGCGTCGTGTCGCGGCCGGCGAGCTTGAGGGCGGCCGTGACGGTGTCGGCGCCGAAGCGCAGCGACGCGCTCGTCGGCGGCGCGGTGCCGGTCAGCCGGCGCCCCTCGTACTCGAGCGTCGCCACCGAGCCGTCGGGGTTGAGCGTGGCCACGTAGTGGCGCAGCGCGGCGGCCGGCGTCCGCACGGCCTCGTCGCCCTCGACGCGGTTCCCGTCGCGCGTGAACCGCTCGACGGCGATCGTGTCGCTGCCGAGGCGCACGACGAACGCGCCGCGCTCGGGCGTGGCGGCGGCGGCCGCCGACGGCGCCGGGGTGCCGGTGGTGGTGGGCGTGGCGGCCGGGCTCGTGGCGCAGCCGGCGGCGGCGGCGACGAGCAGGAGGAGGGCGAAAGGGCTACTCGACAGGCGTCTCATGGGACCGCTCCGGGATGCTGGACGTAGTCGAGCGAACTTAGCCGCCAGTACGCCGCGATGCGAGCGAACGGAGAGGGGTCTGACAGGTGACCCACCCTCATTCCTGGTTCCTAGTTCCTGAAGCGTCCCCCTCTAGTGGGCAGCCTTCAGGAACTAGGAATGAGGAACGAGGATGGCGCCCCCTACCCCCACCAGAACGACACCGCGATGATCACGTACAGCGCGACCAGCGCCACGCCCTCGAGCCAGATCGACTCGCCGTCGTAGACGATCACCGCCGTGATGACCGACGCCAGCGTCAGCGCGGCGACGAGCAGCGGCGCCATGACGAGGGTGAGCGGCGTGGGCCCGACGAAGAACGAGAGCAGCACCAGCACCGGCGTCAGCGCGAGCGCGATCTGGAGCGAGCCGTTGAGGATCACGCTCATCGCGTAGTCCGGCTTGTTCCGCGCCGCGAGCTGGATCCCGACGACGTTCTCGACCGCGTTGCCCGCGATCGCCACGACGACGAGGCCGGCGAACGTCTCCGAGATGCCGAGCGTGCGCATCGTCGGCGTCAGCGCGTCGACGAACCACTCCGACACGAACGCCGCGCCGACGCCGGCGGCGGCCAGGATCGCGAGCGCCATCCACAGCGGCCAGGCGACGTGGCCCGCGCTCGCCTCGTCGTGCGGGTCCCGGCGCGGGTCGGTGGAGACGACGGCCGGGTCGCCCTTGAGCGAGAACGGCAGGCTGGCGAGGAACACGATGAGCAGCGCGACGGCGCACGCCGCGCTCAGCGCCGTCTCGTGCGCCTCGGCCGGCGTGTGCAGCTGGTGGGCGAGCGTCGGGAAGACGAGCGCCCCGACGGCGAGCAGCATCAGCGTCGCGATCATCCGCGGCGGCTCGCTCGAGAACCGCTGCGTGCCGTGCCGCAGCCCGCCGACGAGGATCGCCAGGCCGAGGATCAGGAGCGAGTTGGCGAGGATCGACCCGACGAGCGCCGCGCGGACGACGTCGACGAGCCCCGCCCGCAGGCTGAAGATGCAGACGAAGAGCTCGGGCAGGTTGCCGAGCGCCGACTGCAGCACGCCCGTCGCGCCCGGCCCCATGCGGCTCCCGAGCTGGTCGGTCGCGTGGCCGACGACCACCGCCAGCAGCGACAGCGCGGCCGCGGCGCTGGCGAAGCGCACGACGGGGCCGCCCCCCGTGAAGGTGAGCACGGCCGCGGCGACCGTGGCGGCGCCGGCGAGGGAGAGCGTGATGATGTCGCTGCGAGAGAGCGGCACGTGTCGTTAGCTCGCGGTGTGTGTAGCGGTGTGTGTAGCGGTGCGTGTGGTGGCGGAAGCGGTCGCCGCCCGCCGTGCGAGGAGCGGGCCAGCGCCGCCGGTCGGCCGTCGGTCAGCCCGCTGCGGACGCCTCCGCGGCGAGGCGTGCCAGCGCCTCCCCCGTCAGCCGGTACGTCGTCCAGTCGCTCATCGGCACGGCGCCCACGCGGCGGTAGACGGCGATCGCGTCCTCGTTCCAGTCGAGCACCTGCCACTCGAGCCGGCCGCACCCGCGCGCCACCGCCAGCGCCGCGAGGTGCGCGAGCAGCTTCCGACCGACGCCGCGCCCGCGCCACGCCGGCCGCACGAACAGGTCCTCGAGCGCGAGGCCCGGCCGTCCGAGGAACGTGGAGAAGTTGTGGAAGAAGAGCGCGAAGCCGACGGACTCGTCGCCCGCGTACGCGATCACGACCTCCGCGCCCGGCCGCGCGCCGAACAGCGACTCGCGCAGCACCGCCTCCGTCGCCACCACCTCGTGACCGAGCCGCTCGTACTCGGCGAGCGCCCGGATCAGCTCGAGGACGAGCGGGACGTCGCGCTCGGTCGCCGGCACGATGCGCAGCGCGGCCTCCGCGCCGGGGCCGCGGGCCGCGCCGCCGGTCACGGCGCCTCGCCCTCGAGCCGCTCCTTGAGCGCCGCCAGCCGCTCCTTCCAGAACGCGCGCAGCCGCTCCGCGTCCTCGGGCGTCGCGACGCGCCGGTGGTCCACGCTCACCTGGCTCTTCGCCTCCCCCTTGGCCGCGAACAGCACGTCCATGCGCGTGCCGTCGGGGAAGGCGACGCGCATCGACTTCTCCGGCGTCGCCTTGCGCACCTCCATCTTCACGCCGCGGCCGAGCCAGCGCGCGCGCTCCGCGGCGTCGGCCCACGCCGCGTAGAGCCGCGGGAGCGGGACGCTCACCGTCTTCGACGCGTTCACCGCGTAGCCC
>JBKPPN010000374.1:0-4028 GCA_046733575.1 Candidatus Methylomirabilota bacterium
TTCCGTCTTGGGATCGGAGTCGGCCACGATGCCCGCCCCGACCTGAATCGACGCACGGTTGCCGTGACACACGATGGTCCGGATGGTGATGCACGAGTCCATCGTGCCGGAGTAGGAGACGTAGCCGACGGCGCCCGCATACGGTCCCCGCTGCGTCGGCTCGATGGCGTCGATGATCTCCATGGCGCGGATCTTCGGCGCGCCGCTGACGGTGCCGGCGGGGAAGCACGCCTGCAGCACGTCGAGGGCGTCGCGGTCCGGACGCTTCTTGCCCACGACGTGACTGACGAGATGCATGACGTGCGAGTAGCGCTCCACGGCCATGAACTCCGTCACGTTCACCGATCCCAGCTCGGAGACGCGGCCCACGTCGTTGCGCCCGAGGTCCACCAGCATCACGTGCTCGGCACGCTCCTTGGGGTCCTCCCGCATCGCCGTCTCGATGTCTCGATCGCGCGCCTCGGTGGAGCCGCGCGGGTGCGTGCCCGCAATGGGGCGCAACTCGACTCGGTCGCCCTCGACGCGGACGAGGACCTCGGGCGACGACCCCACGATCGTCGTGGGGCCGAGACGGAGAAAGAAGAGGTACGGCGACGGGTTCACCGTGCGGAGCGCACGATACACGGTGAACGGATCGCCCTCGAGTGGGCAATCGAGCCGGCGCGAGAGGACGATCTGAAACGCATCACCGGCGGCGATGTGGTCCTTGGCGCGGCGGACCGCGTCGGTGAACGTCGGCTCGTCCATGGTCGACGTGAAGCCGTCTTCCCCGAGGGCGACGAGCGGTGCCGTCGCGGGCAGCGACAGCGCCGCGGGAGCGCGCGCCGGACGCGCCAGCTTCGCGAGCGTCATGCCGATCCGCACGGCCGCGCGATCGTACGCCTCATCCAGCGAGCGCGCGTCGCGCGACTCGATGGTGGCGTTCGCGATGACGATCAGGCGATGGCGCAGGTTGTCGAACACGATCAGCGTGTCGCTGAACATGAACACGGCGTCGGGGAGCTTCAGGTCGTCTGCCCCCGTGGCGGGAATGCGCTCCATGTGGCGGATCATGTCGTACGCGAGATAGCCGACCGCTCCGCCCTGGAAGCGCGGCAGGCCGGGGACTGCGACGGGCTGAAACTCGCGGAGCAGGGTGCGGACCGCGTCGAGCGGATTGCCGTCCGGTAACCGCTCGGGTCGGCCGTGGCCGCGCTTCAGGGTGATCCGGCCGTTCTTGGCCGAGACCACCATCATGGGGTCGGTGCCGATGAAGGAGTACCGCGCCCACTTCTCGCCGCCCTCGACGGACTCCAGCAGGAACGAGTACGGGCCGGGACGCAGCCGCAGATACGCCGAGAGCGGTGTGTCGAGGTCCGCGGGGAGCTCGACGAACACCGGCACGAGATTGCCCTGACCCGCGAGAGCCCGGAAGTCCTCGCGGGAGGGCGAGAGCGAAGGGATGCCTAGACCAGCGGTACTAATCCGCGCCGAACCCGCTCTTGCCGTCTGTCACGCGAGGCTGTCGAGCTTCTCTTTGATCTTGGCGCGGGGAACGGCGCCGATGATCTGGTCCGCCACCTTGCCGTCCTTGATGAAGAGCACCGTGGGAATGGACCGGATGCCGTAGCGCGCCGCGAGCCCCGGGTTCTCGTCCACGTTCACCTTGGCCAGCGTGATGCGGCCCGCCGACTCCTTCGTGAGGTCGTCCAGCACGGGGGCGATGGCGCGACACGGCCCGCACCACTCGGCCCAGAAGTCGACCATCAGGACTTCGGAATGTGCGGCCAGGGTCTCGTCGAAATTCTGTTCGGTCAAGTTCAGCGTACTTGCGTCGGCCATCGCGCTCCTCCGTAAAAAGTCAACATCCACGCTAACATCTGGCTCGACGCGACGCAAGCGTCGCTCGCGTTTCCGAACGCAGGAATGCTTGTCAGTTTGACAACCCTGCGTGCTAGAGTCATTTTTGCCATGGAACCTGCGAAGATCCTCGTCGTCGACGACGAGCCGTCCATCCTCCGACTTCTCCAGGAAGCGCTCTCGCAGTGGGGGTACCAGGTCACGTGCGCCAGCACGGTCGAGGAAGCCCTCGTCGTGCTGGGCACCGAGCTGTTCGACGCGGCCCTCACCGACATCAGGATGCCCGACATGAGCGGCCTTGACCTCCTGCGGGAGATCAAGAAGCAGGACGAGTCGATCGAGGTGATCGTGATGACGGGCTACCCCACGATCGCCTCGGCCGTGGAGGCGCTCAAGGAAGGCGCCTACGACTATCTCTCCAAGCCGCTGATCCTCGACGAGCTCCGGCATCTCATGACCCGCGTCATGGAGCGCCGCTTCCTGCGCGGCGAGGTGCAATCGCTTCGGAGCCGGCTCGGTGAGGAGCTCGCCGTCAACGAGCTCATCGGCAACTCCGGTCCCATGCAGCGGGTCAAGGAGATCATCGGCAAGGTCGCGGTGACCGACTCGCCCGTCCTCATCGAGGGTGAGAGCGGGACGGGCAAGGAGCTCGTCGCCGCGGCGATCCATCGACTGTCGTCACGCGCCAAGCGGTCGTTCATCCCCGTGAACTGCAGCGCGATTCCAGGTGACCTGCTGGAGTCGGAGTTCTTCGGTCACGTGCGCGGCGCCTTCACGGGCGCCGTGAACGACGCGCTCGGCCTCTTCCGCGGCGCCAACGAGGGCACGATCTTCCTGGACGAGATCGCCGAGCTGCCGCCGCCGCTGCAGGTGAAGCTGCTCCGCGTGCTCCAGGAGATGCAGGTGCGGCCGGTCGGCTCCACCCGCGCGTACCCCGTCGACGTGCGCGTCATCGCGGCGACGAACCGGAACCTCGAGAAGGCGATGCTGGACGGCAGCTTCCGGCAGGATCTCTTCTACCGGTTGAACGTCGTGCGGATCCACCTCGCGCCGCTGCGCGACCGCCGCGACGACATCATGCCGCTCGTGAACCATTTCCTCCGCCGCTTCAACCGTCGTTTCCGCCGCGACGTGCGCGCGGTGGCGCCGGACGCGATGGCCGTGCTCATGGACTACGCCTTCCCCGGCAACGTGCGCGAGCTCGAGAACCTGGTGGAGCGCGCCTACGCCATGGGGGCGCGAAACCAGATCACGCTGGGGGACCTGCCGACACTGGCCCGGTCCGTCGCGTCCGACGTCGTGCCGCTCGCGGCGACCCCGACCGAGATCCCTCGCTTGGCCGACGTCGAGAAGACGCTCATCCTCAAGGCGCTCTCCACGCTGAGCGACGACAAGGAAGCAGCCGCGCGTGCGCTCGGGATCTCGCGTCGCACCATCTATCGGCGCCTCAAAGAGTACGGAATGATGTAGTCCGTCACGATCGCGTGCCGAACTGCCCGGCAGTGTCCGGGCGGCACGCGAGTTGATCGTAAGTCATCGTCGTTGCACGCATCCCGCCTTGGCATTCGCTTCGCTATGCCCCGCTCGCATGATTGATACGATCAACTCGCCCCATCACGTCGGCTCCTCCGCGCTTCGCGTCGCCATCGGGTTCTCTCCGCAGACCGATCCCGTCTGGGCCGTCGTGCAGGCCAGCGCCATCGCACGCTCGCGCTTCGGATCGGCACGGCCAAATCTCGCTCTCGTCGTGACGACCGCCGTGCCGACCGGTGACCTCGTGGCCGCCGTCCGCACCGAGCTGGGACCGGTGGCCGTGGCGGGCGGCGCGGCGTCGGCGCTGTTGACCGAGCACGGCGTGGAGCGGAGCGGGGCGATCGTGGTGTGCCTGGGGAACGCCGACGGCGCCACGAGCGGAGCGGTGATGGCGCCCGGTCGCGACCTCACCGAGGCGGGACAGGCGGCCGCGCGCGTGATGCTCGCGGGCTGGCCCTTCCGGATGCACTATCCGCGCGGGATCGGCATCGCGTTCGGTCGTGAAGGCATGCCGGCTGGGCACTTCCTCGAGTCGTGGCGTCGCCTGATGGGGCCGAAGATGCGGACGGCATGCGCGGTTCAGCCGGGTTCGGGCATCTTCACCACGAGCGAGGGGCGTTCGCCGCTCGCGACGGTGGCCTGCCTGGAGGGTGCGT
>JBKPPN010000375.1:0-4187 GCA_046733575.1 Candidatus Methylomirabilota bacterium
GGCACATCGACACCGTGACCGTGATCGATCTCGAGACGAATCCGCCACGCGCCATCGACAAGGTAGTCGTGGGCGACGCCCCCGAAGGCTTCGCGATCAGCCCGACCGGCAGGATGGCGGCCGCGATGCTGCTCAACGGCAACGACGGCCCGCACAACTCGTGGTTCTATCACCGCAACGGCAAGGTCGCGGTGCTCAAGATCGACGGCAAGAAGGTGACGAAGGTGAGCGAGGTCGAGGTCGGCGGGCTTCCGGAGGGCGCGGTGTTCAGCCCCGACGGCAAGTATCTCTACGTCGGGAACTACACGGACAGCACCGTGTCGATCCTCAAGGTGGACGGGACGACCGTGACCGACACGGGCAAGAAGCTGACGCTGCCCGGGCGTCCCGCGTCGATGCGCGGCCGAGCTTATTGAACATGAGGGGCCTCGAAGGGCCCCCCAATTCCCCTCGGCCCGGAGACGCCGCGGCGCCCCTCGGGCTCAACCTGACTTCGAGTACTTGCCGCCGAGCTGCGTGTCGGGGCCGAGCTCGACGCCCTTGTTCTGGCGGTCGAGGCGCGTCTCGCGGCCCCACACGCGCTTCAGCTCGTCGCGGACGCTGAAGGTCAGGCGGCCGACGCCCTCGCACTCGAGCTCGATGCGGTCGCCGTCCATGAAGGCGCTGAGGCCGCGGTGGTTCGTGCCGGTGGCGAGGATGTCGCCAGGCTCCAGCGCGTGAATCGACGTGACCCACTCGATGCAGCGCGGGATCTTGTGGGCCATGTCGTCGGTGTTGAAGTTCTGCTTCAGCGTGCCGTTCACCCAGAGCTTGACCTGCAGACGGTGCGGGTCGCGGATCTCGTCGGCCGTGACGAGGTAGGGGCCGATGGGCGCGAACGTGTCGCGTGATTTCATCTGGTAGAACGTGTTGCCGCTCGGCGGCAGGCCGCGCGCCGAGCCGTCGATGAAGTTGGTGTAGCCGAAGACGTAATTCATGGCGTCGGCCGCGCGCACGTGCGACGCGCGCTTGCCGATCACGACGGCCAGCTCGGCCTCGCCCTCGAAGATCGTCGCCGGCACGTCGGGCAGCACCATGGTGTCGCCCTGGCCGATGATCGCGCTCGGTGACTTGAGGAACGCGTTGATGGGTGCGGGCTCGCTCCGCGTGCCGTCCTCCATGTAGTTCACCGCCATGGCGACGATCGTCGTCGGCTTCGGCAGGGGCGGACGGATCTTCACGCGCTCGACGGCGACGCCGCTGCCCTTGGCCACCGCGTCCTCGAGGCGAGGCCTGTACTCGGCGAAGCGCGCGATCAGTCCGTTGATGACGTCGCCGGGAGCGACGCGCGGGATGTCCGCCACGACCGACGACACGTCCACGACGGTGGTGTCGTTCTTCAGCACGCCGAGCTTGAAGTCGTCGAAGAAGAGCAGCTTCATGGATGGTCCCTCCTGGGTGCGTGGAGTATAACTCTGGGGGCCGGACCGTCAGGTCGGGTCAAAGGAGAGCCGCCCATGGACCTCGGCGTGTTCGACCATTGCGACCGTCGCGACGTCCCGCTGCACGAGTACTACGAGAGCCGTCTTCGCCTCATCGAGCAGTACGACGCCGCCGGGTTCGCCGCCTACCACCTGGCCGAGCACCACGCCACGCCGCTCGGTCTCGCGCCGGTGCCCGGCGTGTTCCTCGCCGCCGCGAGCCAGCGCACGCGCTCGATCCGCCTCGGCCCGTGCGTCTACTGCATCCCGCTCTACGATCCGCTCCGCCTCATCGAGGAGATCTGCATGCTCGACCATCTCTCGCGCGGACGCTTCGACTTCGGCGTCGGGCGCGGGATCGTGCCGTACGAGATGGCGTACTTCAACCTGCACCATCTCGAGACGGAGGAGATCTACCAGGAAGGACTGTCCGTGATCCTGCAGGGACTCACGAGCGACGTGCTCGACCACCGCGGCCCGCGCTACACGTACCGGAAGGTTCCGATGGTGCTGAAGCCGTACCAGACGCCGCATCCGCCCCTCTGGTACGGGATGGGGCACATGGCGGGCGCGGAGTGGGCGGCCGCGCACAAGGTGCACTCGCTGAGCAACGCGCCCGTGGCGCGCGCGAAGGAGCTGTTCGATCGCTACCGCGACACGTGGTCACGCAAGCACGGCGGCGCGCCGACGACCAAGCTCGGCATGACCCGCCACGTCGTCGTCGGGGCCTCCGACGCCGAGGCGGAGGCCCGCGCGCGTCCGAACTACGCCGCCTGGTACGCGAATCTCACGCACCTCTGGCGCGCCTTCAACTCGATCCCGGTCAACTTCGCGCGCGACCTCGACGAGGCCCGCCAGCGCGGCCTGGCCATCGTCGGCTCCGCGTCACGCGTGCGCGAGGAGATCGAACGTCAGGTGGCCGAGAGCACCTCGACCTACTTCGTGGCCCGGATGACGTTCGGCAACATGACGGAGCGCGAGGCGACCGCGAACCTCGAGCGCTTCGTGACCGACGTCATGCCGCACCTGACGAAGCTCGAGGCGCGGTGACGGCCTCAGTCGACGGGCACGAAGATGCAGTGGCGGATCTTGCCGTCGACCGCCTTGGAGAGATGACCCTTGCCCGTCGTGTCCTCGACCAGGATGACCTCGCCGGCCTCGATGACGCGCGCCTCACCGTCGCTCGCGGTGATCTGCACGCCGGCGTCGAGGTTGATGATGTACTGCCGGCGCGGTGCGGGGTGCCAGTCGAGGTCATACGTGGGCGGGACCTGACGGAAGATGATCCCGGTGGCGGGCAGACGCTTGGTGAGCTTGCCCGCGCGCGTCTCCTCGGCCCACTCGACCTCGATGTCCCGGAAGTGCGACTCGCCCGTGGCGTCGGTGTAGAGATTGTGAATCCGCATGGAGCGACTCCTTGCGTCGAAATGAGGATGCGGCATGGATCATAGCGGATGACGGCGAGACCGCGCCGTCCGGAGCACGAGCAGGTCCGGGGCGGCGCTCGTCCCGTGCTACCATTTCGACGATGCGCCGCCCCGACACGCGGCTGGTGATCATGCTCGTCCTCGTCGTCTGGGTCATGTGTGGCCCCGTTGGCATGGCCTTCAATGGCTGCATCCTCATGGGCGGCATGTGCGAGGCTGTGTGCGGGATCGCGTCGTCGATCTCCGGTCCCGCACCCGCTGCCGGCATCGCGTTCACACCGATTGCGTATCTCGCGGCGGGACCGGGCGCGCCCGTCGCCTCGGTGGTCTCGACACCGCCGTCCCCTCCGCCCAAGCTCGCACTCCTCTCCGCGTAGCGTTCCGACATTCGTCTCGCTGTCGCGACAGGCACGGGCCTCGTGCGCGCGCGTGTGCGCGGCCCGCGGTGCCGGAGGAGTCTGCGTGATCGATCGGCTCATCGAGCTCTCACTGAGGAACCGCTTTCTCGTGATCGCGGTCTTCGCGCTCGTGGGCGCCTGGGGATACTGGGCGCTGCTCACGACGCCAGTCGACGCGATCCCGGACCTCTCTGACAACCAGGTCATCGTCTTCACCGACTGGGTGGGGCGATCGCCGCAGGAGATCGAGGACCAGGTCACGTACCCGCTCACCGTCAGCCTGCAGGGCCTGCCGGGCGTGCGGGTGGTCCGGTCGTCATCCGCCTTCGGGTTCTCGATGATCAACGTCATCTTCGACGACGACGTCGACCTGTACTTCGCGCGCTCGCGCGTGCTCGAGCGGCTGAATCTGCTCTCCAAGGCGTTGCCGGCGGGCGTGGTGCCGACGCTTGGCCCCGACGCGACCGGCGTCGGTCATGTCTTCTGGTACACCGTTGAGGGCGGCGGATACGGCCTGCGCGATCTGCGCTCGCTGCAGGACTGGTTCATCCGCTATCAGCTCAACGCCGTCCCCGGCGTCGCCGAAGTCGCCAGTGTCGGAGGCACGGTGCGCCAGTACCAGATCGACGTGAATCCCGACCGCCTGCGGGCCTATCGCATCCCGTTCTCAGCCGTGGTCGACGGCGTCATGCGCAGCAATCGCAACGTCGGAGGCAACGTCGTCGAAGCCGGCGGGACGTGGTCGGTCGTGCGCGGGCTCGGTCTCATCGAGAGCGCCCGCGATCTCGAAGACGTGGTGATCGGGGCGGAGAACGGCGTGGCGATCTACGTCCGCCAGGTCGCCGAGGTGAAGGTCGGTGACGCCTTTCGTGCCAGCGCGCTGGTGAAGGGCGGTGCCGAGG
>JBKPPN010000376.1:0-6345 GCA_046733575.1 Candidatus Methylomirabilota bacterium
TGCCAGGAACGACGGACGGGGCGATCGCGGCGACCCGGACGGACGAGAGACCGGCGCGTGGCCGAGCGCCCGGGCGCCCCGCCCACCCGTCCATCGGTGGTGCCATCCCTGCCACGTCACGCGATCATTGCACGACGACGATGCGATCCGTCGGGAAAACCTGAGCGCCCCGGCGAACGTCGTTTCCCGCGCTCCCGACAGGGTTGCCATGCGCCTCGCGGTCCAGGATTCCGCCCGCTCGCGGCCGGGCGTACGGTGGATGTCGAGCCCCGGTCCAGGTGTTCGCAGTCATCATCGAGTCCCGCGAGGTGAGCCCATGCAGCTCGGAATGATCGGTCTCGGCAGGATGGGCGGAAACATGACGCGCCGCCTGATGCGCAACGGCCACGAAGTGATCGTCTACAGCGCCACGGCCAGGACGCGGGAGACGTTCGCGCGCGAGACCGGCGCGGTCGCCGCCTCCTCGCTCGAGGACCTCGTCAGCCGGTTGAAGCCGCCGCGCGCGCTCTGGCTCATGGTGCCCGCGGCCGCCGTCGACGGGACCCTGGCCGACCTCGCGGGCGCCGTCCAGCGAGACGACACCCTGATCGACGGCGGCAACTCCTACTACGTCGACGACATCCGTCGCGCCAAGGACCTGGCCTCGCACGGCCTCCACTACGTGGACTGCGGCACGAGCGGCGGCGTGTGGGGCCTGGAGCGCGGGTATTGCCTGATGATCGGCGGCGAGAAGGCGGTCGTCGAGCGTCTCGACCCGATCTTCGCCGCGCTCGCGCCGGGCCGCGACGCGGCGCCGCGGCTTCCCGGCCGCGACAAGATCGGCGGGACGGCGGAGCACGGCTACCTGCATTGCGGGCCGCACGGCGCCGGCCACTTCGTGAAGATGGTCCACAACGGCATCGAGTACGGCGTGATGGCCGCGTACGCCGAGGGGCTGAACATCCTGCACCACGCCAACGTGGGCAAGGCCGACCACGCGGTCGACGCCGAGACGACGCCGCTCCGTGATCCCCAGTGGTACCAGTACGACTTCGACCTGCGCGACGTCGCCGAAGTGTGGCGTCGCGGCAGCGTGATCGCGTCGTGGCTGCTCGACCTCACCGCCGGCGCGCTCCTGACCGACCCCGCGCTGGCCGCCTTCACCGGCCGTGTCTCCGACTCCGGCGAAGGACGCTGGACGATCAAGGCCGCGGTCGACGAGGCGGTCCCCGCACCCGTGCTGACCACCGCGCTCTACCAGCGGTTCAGCTCGCGCGGCGAGGCCGACTTCGCCAATCGCGTGCTCTCGGCCATGCGCTACGCGTTCGGCGGGCACCACGAGAAGACGGCGTCGTGAGCGCGCGGCACCCTGTCGTCTCGCTGCTCGACGTCGACAACACGCTGCTCGACAACGATCACATCGCGGCGGATCTGAAGGACCATCTCGAGCGCGTGGTGGGACGCGAGCGACAGGAACGCTACTGGGCCATCTTCGAGGCGCTGCGCGCCGAGCTGGGCTACGCCGATTATCTCGGCGCCCTGCAGCGCTATCGCGTCGAGCACCCGCGCGATCCGCACGTGCTCACCGTGTCGTCCTTCATGGTGAATTACCCCTTCGCCGACCGCCTCTACCCGCACGCGCTCGACGTGCTGGCGCATCTTCGCGCGTGGGGACCCACCGTCATCCTCTCCGACGGCGACGCGGTGTTTCAGCCCCTGAAGATCGAGCGATCGGGGCTGCAGGGGGCCGTGGACGGCCGCGTCCTCATCTACATCCACAAGGAGGCCGAGCTCGACGACGTCGAGCAGCGCTACCCCGCGGACCACTACCTCCTGGTGGACGACAAGGTGCGCATCCTCACCGCGGTGAAGCGCGCATGGCACGAACGCGTCACCACGATCTTTCCGCGTCAGGGCCACTATGCGCACGACGAGCGCGAGGTCGCGGCCAATCCCACGCCGGACGTGACGATCGAGCGCGTCGGCGACCTGCTGACGTACGACCTGGCCACGCTTCGCGCGACGGCACGGGAGGCCGCGCGGCCGACCGTCGCGCAGGCGTGAACATCGATCCCCGGTTCGTCGGCATCCGCGCGGCGTTGCTCAAGCGTCCGCCCCCAGTGTGGGCCCTCGTGTTCCTGATCGTCGCCGGGGCGACGAGCGCCGCCTTTCCCTGGCGGGCGCTCGTCGACCTGCGTGTCGTCTGGCTGGGGATCGTGCTCGCCGCGATCGGCGTCGTCGTCTCCGTGTGGGCGGCCGCCCTGTTCCGGCGCAAGGGGACGGAGATCGATCCGACGTCGCAGACGAACCGGTGGCTGGTCGTCCACGGTCCCTTCCGCCTGACGCGCAACCCGATGTATCTCGGGCTCGTGCTCCTCACGCTCGGCATCGCATCGTGGGCGGGTTCGGTGCCGATGTTCGCGGTTCCCGTGCTCGTGTTCGCGGTGGCGAACTGGGTCCATATTCCGTTCGAAGAGGCCAAGATGCGCCGGCAGTTCGGCGCGGCGTTCGACCGGTACGCGAGCCGGGTACGACGATGGCTCTAGGCCCGCGGCCGGGCGCCGCTCCCGTCGGCAGACTCGTGCGGCTGTACGATAGGTGCTGAGGCGAGACGAGCCGATGACCGTGGCCGGCGCGCGTCGTCGCCGTGTCCGTCGTCGTCCGAAGCCCGTTCGCGATGCTCGAAGGCTGGGATGGAGTTGATGACCGTCCGCGCGCGCTCCGCCACGTGAAATATCTCGTCTCGCTGATCGTGCTGGCCCTGGTTGGCGTCGGTGTCGCGGCGTGGCTCCTGTCCGTGCACGCGGAGCGCGGTGTGCAGTGCCCCGATCGCGTGGTCGTCCTTCATGGCCGCGGCGGCGCGCCGCTCGAATGTGTCTGCGTCGATGGCGCCCTCGCGACGTGCTTCGCGCCGGGACCGTGATGTCGTCCGCCACGACGCGTCGACGGTCGAGCGCCGCGGCTTCCGTCGCCGTCTCGGGTCCACGTCGTGTGGCCGTAGCGGCCGAGGCCCGCGTGCTACGATTTCCGCGATGGTGCCGAGCGACGTGCGGCGAGTGACGGCCCGACGCGTCACGGATCTCCTCCGCGGCGTCGTCGTGCTGCTGGTCGTCGGCGCTCTGATCGCCTTTCTCTTCGACACCGCCGTGCACTCGGTGCACCATCTCGACTCCGGAGACGGTGCCCCGCCCTGCTGGGTGGCGCTGATCGCGGGATGCCTGGGCGTCGCGACCCCGGCTCCCATCAGTCTCGACCCGCCGGTGCGTCCTGTGCTCGCGGTGCTCCCGATCATCGTCCTCGACGTCGAGCGACACGAGCAGATCGACGTCGCCCGCGACCGCGCCCCGCCCGCCGTCACAGTCGCGTAGATCTCCTTCCGTCCTCTTCACGACATCTCGGGGGTGCAGGTGTCGATGCCGCATCCCCGTGCATCGGGAGGGTGCTATGCGCAGGGTCGCTGTCGCAGTGTCCGTTGCCGTCGCCGTGCTGACCGTGGGTGTCCTGGACGCCGCCGCCCACGGCCTCATCGGGAAGCGATTCTTTCCCGCAACGCTCGGCATCGACGATCCCTTCGTGGCCGACGAGCTCTCGTTGCCCACGGTCTCGCACATCAAGCTGCCCGCCGGCGACGAGGGGCCGGCCACGCGCGAGACGACGATCAGCGCCGAGTTCTCGAAGCGACTCAGCCCGAATCTGGGACTGAGCCTGGGCGGCGCGTTCAAGGTGCTCGACCCCGACCGCCCGTTCGACACCGTCTCCGGGTTCGACAACATGGAGGTCGGGCTGAAGTACGTGTTCTTCAAGAACGCGGACCACGAGGCGCTCCTCGCCCTCGGACTCGACTGGGACGTGGGCGGAACGGGCGCCAGGCGTATCGGCGCGGAGTCCTTCGACACGATCACGCCGTCGCTGTTCTTCGGAAAAGGCTTCGGCGATCTGCCGGACAGCGTCGACTACGCCAAGCCGCTCGCGCTCACCGGCGTGTTCGGCGTCGCGGTGCCGACGAAGCACAGCAGTCGGCACATCAGCACCGGCGAGGACGGCAGCGTCGAGGTCGAGCACGAGGTGCACGCGGCCACGGCACAGTGGGGCCTCACGCTGCAGTACAACCTTCAATATCTGCAGTCGTACGTGCGCGACGTCGGCTTGCCCGCGCCGTTCAACCGGATGATCCCGCTCGTCGAGTTCGTGATGGAGACGCCGATCGAGCGTCCCGGCCTCGCCCGCACGACGGGCACGATCAATCCTGGCGTGATCTGGTTCGGGCGCTACGTCCAGGTCGGCATCGAAGCGGTCGTGCCCGTGAACCGATCCACCGGCAAGAACGTCGGCATCCTGGGTCAGCTCCACTTCTACCTGGACGACATTCTTCCCCAGGTGTTCACGTGGACACCGTTCCACGGCACGCTCGGGCCGACACAGCCACGCTGACCGCGGTCGCCGTCGCGGCCGCGCTCATGGTCGCCGTGGCGGGCACCGCCTGGGCCCACGCGTTTCCCGACCACTCGGATCCGCGCGTGGGCGCCACCGTCGACGCGCCGCCCGGCGACGTGCGCATCTGGTTCGACGGCGAGATCGAGCCCGTCTTCAGCACGATCCGCGTCGAGAACGGGGACAAGCAACGCGTCGACCGCGGCGACGCGAAGGTCGGCGCGTCGGACCGACGCGTGCTGGCGGTCAGCGTCGGCCCGCTTCCGCGCGGCAAGTACCGCGTGTTCTGGAGCGTCGTCGCGCGTGACGGACACCGCACCGAGGGCGACTTCCCGTTCCGGGTGCGGTGATTCCCGAGGGCTCGCTCCTCGCCGCGCTCGTGCGCTGGGTGATGTTCGTGGGTCTGGCCGGGCTGACCGGCGGCCTCGTCCTCGACGCGCTCGTGCTCCCGCGCGCGGACACACTCGCGTCGGCCCGTCGTCGGCTCGCGTCGTGGACGTCGGTCTGGCTCCTCGCGCTCCTGCTCACGAGCCTCGGGGAGCTCGTCCTGAGAGCGGAGACGATGACCGCGAGTGGACTCGCCGACGCCGTGCGCGCCCTCCCGGTGGTCGTGACGCGCACCGAGTTCGGGAAGGTGTGGATCCTCCGCGTGCTCCTCCTCGGCGTCGTGGCGGTCGCGTCGTGGACCGCCGCGCGTCACGGCCGTGTCATCGCGATCGCGGCGACGCTCGCCGTCGCAGCAACGCGAAGTCTCACCGCCCACGCCGCCGACTGGGGCAACGTCTCGCTTCCCGTGCTGGCCGACTGGGTGCACCTCGTCACCGCGACGGTGTGGGCGGGAGGGCTCCTCACGCTGGCGACGATCCTCGCGGACGTGCGACAGGACTGGCCCGCGCCGGTCACGGACACGATCGTCCGGCGTTTCTCGCAGCTCGCCGGCGCCTGTGTCGCGGGGATGCTCCTCACCGCCGGCTATGCGACGTGGACCGAGGTGCCGTCCCTCGCGACGCTCGGCAGCACCGTCTACGGCCGGTGGTTGATCGTCAAGATCGGCGGGGTGGCGGTGGTCCTCGCCCTGGGCGCGGTCAACCGGTATGTGCTGGTGCCGCGACTCGCCGTCGGTTCAACGCGCCAGCGCCTGTTCCGCACGATCGGCGGGGAAGCGCTCCTCGTGATCCTGGTCTTGGGCTGCGCCGCGATGCTGACCGAATCCACACCCGCCCGTCATGCCCATCATCATCACGTCGCTGCCCCCGAGCACGCTCACGTCGAGGCCGCGGCGGCACGTCACTCGATGAGGTGATCGGCCTGAACGACGAGCGAGCGCGGGATCGCGATCCCGAGCGCCTTCGCGGTCTTGAGGTTGAGCAACAGCTCGAACTTCGTCGGTTGCTCGACGGGAAGATCACCCGGTCGAGCGCCTCGCAGGATCCGCGCCACGTAGGACGCGGCGCGCCGGTTCAGGTCGACGTAATCCGGCCCGTACGAGATCATGGCGCCCGTGCGCGCGGCGTCACGAAACGCGAAGATCGTGGCGAGGCGATGCGTCATGGCGGACGCGATCACCCGCTCTCGCTCCCGGAACGTGAACGGGCTCGGCTGGACGATCACCACGGTGGCGCCCGACTTCTTCATCGTCGCCATCGTGTCGTCGAGCTCGGACACATCCTTCACCGCTCGGGCGCGAAGCTTCACGCCGAGCGACTGCGCCGCCTCTTCCGTCTTCTGGAACCGATAGTGACCGTCCGTCCAGCCCGCGTGCCAGACGTAGTAGATCACGCCCGGCGGGCGCGCCACCTCGGTGGCGAACTGCACATACTTGCTGCTCAGCTCGGCCAGGGAGTCCGCGAATCCCGTGACGTGCCCACCCGGGCGCGACAGGCTCGCGACCAGCCCGATCCCGAGCGGATTGCCCACGCTGATGAAGAGCATCGG